>CAYJIN010000021.1:7291-29697 GCA_964370245.1 uncultured Desulfovibrionaceae bacterium | reverse complement strand
GCTTTAAAAGTTAATGTTCCAATTCACTATACTTTTAAAGACTAGCAGAAAACTGCTAGACTAGACTAAATTCATAAAAAGATGAGAATACAGAGCAAGTTGCTTTATATTCTCATCTTTTTTTTGTTTGTATTGTAAAGCTTGTAATAGGTTACTATAAAATTATGTACAGTATTAATTTATTTTTGAGCAATGCGAAATGCTTCCACTTGTTGATAATCTTTTAATATTTCTAAGAAATCTACAATTTTATTTTCTTGTAGTGCCTCTTCTGTATAAGCAATATAAAAATGTAAGCTTTCAGGGTTCTTCTCAACATTTAGTTCAACAAGTCTGCCATCATCAATTAAATCTTCACAAACTAAGCTATTAAAAAAAGCACCATGATTTGTTTTTTCAACAAATTTTAGAATGAGATTTGGTGGAATGGTTTGATCACTTGACGGAAGCGGTATATTGTTTTGTTCAAAGAAAGAATAAATATGACGAGAAAGTGATGAATTTAGGGGTGCTATAAATAAAGGAAGAGTTGCAAGTTTTTCAAGAGAAATATATTTTTCCTTTGCAAGTGGGTTATTTGCTGAAACAATAAAAGGGATTCTAAAATTAATAAATTTCTGCTGCAGAAAATCTTCTTCAAGAAAAATATCGCCCTTAATGAGGAAGTCGACTTTGTTTGTTCGCAACATTTCTACAAGTTCAGTATGAGATCCATGAAGAAAGCTGAGCTCAACTTCAGGTAGATGAAGCTTTGTGTAGTTAAATAAAAGAGGGGCAATAACTTCAGCTGGTGTTGCATTTATGCCTATTCTAATGCTTGAATTATTATCGCTTTTAAAATTCTCAATTTTATTATTAAGCAGTTCGAGCTGGTCAAAGATTTTTTTTGTATAACCTACAAGTGCATTGCCTTCAGCATTAAGTTCTAATCCATTAGCTTTACGGTTAAATAATTTAAAACCTATTGCTTGCTCAAGATTTTTTATTTGTATGCTTACAGCAGGCGGGGAGATGCTTAATAAATCTCCTGCTTCTTTAAGGGTTTTAGTTCTAATAACAGCATTAAAGGCTTGTAATTGATTGAGGTTTATTTGAAAACTCATTTTTCCTCTCTATTTTGTTTCGCGTTTTCTTTTTATATCACTCCTATATTAGATGCGCAAGGTGGTTTAAAAAATAAAATGCGATATTTAATTGAGATTAAATAAATTTTAACTACAATTAAAATCATTTATTTTACAAATAAAGTTAGATTTGCTAAATAATATTCAAATAAATTATTATTATTTTATTATGAGGAGAATGTATGAAAGGGAAAGGTTTATTATTCGCTGCATCTATGGTGATGTTTTCATCAATGATTTATGATGCAAAAGCAGAAGAGTATATGGATGCTCCTGAAGTTGTGGTATCTGCAACAAGAACAGAGCAGTATATCTCAGATGTTCCATCAGCAGTTGAAGTTGTTACAGCTGAAGAAATTCAAAGAATGGGTGCTCAAGATGTTCAAGAAGTTCTAGCTAAATCATTTAATATGCTTACAGAAGGGCATAATGGTGGTTTTTCAATCCGTGGTATGGGATCTTCACAAACTAAAATTCTTATAAATGGCAGAGCACCTGTTGTTTATGGAAGTAAAAACGAAACTGTTAGAAGAACTTTAGATTTAATTCCTGCTGAAAACATTGAAAGAATTGAAATATTACGTGGACCAGCTTCTGCACTTTATGGCGAAGCTATGGCAGGTGTAATTAATATTATTACAAAAGAATCAAGCGAAAAATCAGGTACTTTAGGTGTTACTTCTAGCACTCGCTATGCTGATATTACAGCAAGATTTGATACAGGCAAAATGGGTAAATGGTCTGACGTTCTTGCGCTTGAGTTTAAACGTGAATGGGGCTATGAGGACGAAGATTCACAGTGGATGCCAAGACCTACTGATGGCAGTTACTCAAGCCTTAGTGATGCTACAAAATTCTATAGAAATGAATATTATGTTAATAACAGCCTAGCATATACTATCAATGATGATCATAAAATTCAGTTAGATACAAACTTTTTCCAAAAAGATAACGCAGCTCGCAGTGCTTCATCTGATCCATATCCAGAACTTGTGTTGTCAAATACCCTTATCTATGAAGGGGCAACAGGCGATCACTTTTACAACATTGGTGCAAGCCATTCGATAACAACAAGAGGTGATAGTAGCGTAGGGAATGATCAAGATTGGACTGTAATCAGCGTAGACGCGCAAGATTCATGGATTGTTAATGACTATAATACCCTTACTTTTGGCGGTAAAGCAGAATTTGTAGATGCAAATACGAAAGTTTCACGTAGGGTTGGAAGTTCAACTGTGTATGATGCAAGAACTGCAAATACTGAAAGTTATGGTTTCTACTTGCAAGATGAAATTTCATTATTTGATGAAACACTTTATATAGTTCCAGCTATTCGTTATGATTATTATAACTCATTTGGTAGTTATATTGCACCAAAAATCGGCCTAACTTATGAATACATTCCAAACCATCGCTTTAAAGCTAATTATGGTATGGGTTATTCAGCACCGAATGCAACACAGCTTTATGGACAGTCCTCAGGTGGCTATGGTACAACTTTAGCATCGCCTGACTTAGAACCAGAAGAAAATACAAGCTGGGAAGTACGTTTAGAGGGTGATATTACAAATAACCTTTCCTATGCAGTTGGCTATTATCATAACGAAATAACAAATCTTATTCAACTTGGTGACCTTGCATATACAGTAGGAAGCACAAACTATTACTATAATGAAAATATCGGTAAAGCAAGAACACAAGGCGTAGAAGCAGAACTTTCTTATGATTTTTATAAATATTTTACTGCAACAGTACAGTATACCTATAATGATGCAAGAAACCTTACAGATAACGAACGCCTAAGTGCAACACCTTACAATACAGTTTTAGCTAGTTTGGATTTTGCACATGAAGATTGGGGTCTATATGGTTCATTCTGGGGTAAATACTATCAGAACTTTAATGATCAAGAATGGTCAAGTGCAAACTTTGATTTCTATCGTGTAAGTTTCTCATTAAGTAAAACATTTGCAGAAGATTATACAGTAACCTTTAATGCTCTCAACTTTATTCAAAGCAATGAAAACTATGAAAATGCTGGCTATATTGAACCAGCAGAATATAAAATTAATTTCACAATGAAATTCTAGTTTTATATTATAAAGCAAAATTAACAGCTATAATTCTCTGAGTTATAGCTGTTTTTTTATACGCAACTCATCAGCACTATTTTCTCTATGTGCAAATGGACTTTTAGTGCGTATCTACAAGTAAATCATAAAAAAAATGACCTCCACAAGCATTGAATTTGCTGTAGAGGTCTTTCACTGAATATCTATAATCTTATTTGTTATACTCTAAAAATAGCCGCTAAAATCAAAATAATACCGCCAACTATTTTTATATATTTTATATAAGTTGGAGCATCTCTTTTGAATTCAGTGTTTGCTAAACCAACAATTGAAGCTAAACCAAAAACAGGTATAATAGAATTAACAATACCAAAAACAACAAGTAGTAATACGGCTAGAAAAGGCGTCATTGTGCTTGCGTATGTTAGGGTTGTTACTAATGGGCCACAAGGAATTGTTGAATAAAGTGCGCCTGTTGTAAAATAAAATCCTTTATGGAGATATTTCTTTGAAGGCGGTTTTGAAGCTATGCCTGAAAAGGCTTGTGGTGCAGACTTACAAGAAGAGCAGTTTGCACACGGGCTTTTTCTAAACACTGAATAGATAAGCCATACACCAAATAAAATTGTTATAAAGCGTACAATCCAAATTGTGCTATTCGGGTAAATTGTTTCTACATAGGATAAAACAGTTGAACCAAAAAGCGAAGAAAGAAGCCCCATTGCACCAAGTGCCAACACTTTACCGAGTGAAAAGATGAGCATTGCATTTCTGCTTTGCTTTATGTTTTCACCCTCGCCAAGTAAACTGCCAAGAATGAAGGGAGTTGTAACAGTGCCACAACCAAGGCTACAAGCAAAACCCATAACGATTATGCTTGAAAAAATCATGTATGTTGTCATTATTCTTTAGAACCAAATTTTTCTAAAAGAGGTTTGTCGAAAGCACTATCATCAATAGCATTTTCGGCTGCTCTTTGTTCACGTGCAATTAAAGCGGCACCAATAGCTCCATTAAATTGTGGGTGAATAGCAGGGTGCACATCGCACATAAGCGCATCTTCAATCGCAAGGCGTAAACCATCGTTCAAAGCACCGCCACCAGTCATAAGAATTTTTCCATCGCCTTTATATTTTCTTGCAAGTTTTGCAATTCTTGTAGCCATAGAAATATGCATTCCGCATAAAATATCTGCACGGCTTTTTTTCTGCGCGATAAGCGAAATGATTTCTGTTTGCGCAAAAACAACACAAGTTGAGTTGATTTGGCAAGGTGTTTTACTTTCTGCTGAATGGGCTGCAACTTTATCAATAGTTGTTTCCAAAACGCCAGCAATAACTTCAATAAACTTACCAGTTCCAGCTGCGCATTTATCATTCATGATAAAGTTTTTTACGCCACCTTTACCATCAAGCGCAATAATTTTACTGTCTTGCCCACCAATATCAATAATCAATGCAGGATTTAAACCTTCAGGTGCAGTTAATTTTGTGCCTGTAGCGTGTGCTGTAATTTCTGAAATTGTGTCATTTGCAAGAGAAATTGAACGTCTGCTATAACCTGTTGCAGTGATAAATTTAACATCTTCACGAGTGATTTTTGCTTCATTGATAAGAAATTCAAGCATTTTTTCAGCGGTTGCATCGTTATCAATACCTGTAGGCATAACTTTTACAGCAACTACTTTGTTATCACATATAAGAGCGGCTTTAATATAGGTTGAGCCGCCATCAAACCCTAAATAATAATCAGACAAGATCTCTTCTCCTTTGATCTATCATTTCAATAAATGCTTCAAATCTTATTTTTACTTGCTCGATATCTTCAGAACTAAAGTCTGTTTCAACTCGTAGCATAGGAATATTTTCTCTTTCAGCAAATTCTTCCATTGCGATCAATTCAAAATCATACGGCACGCAACCACGTAAAACGTGGTAAATAATACCTTCTGCTTTTGTTTTTTCAAGTTTTGTTTTTAAGCTACACAGTCTGTCTTCAAAATTTTCAAAAACAGGGCATGTGCATGCGGAAATATAGCGTGCTGCTAAGGCTCTTACCATGCCAGCAGTGCTGTAATCAGCAGGCAGAACAGGATCATAGAGTAATCTACCTGATAGGCATGATTCATCACCCACAATTTGTGCGCCAAGTTCTTCAAGCATAAGAGGTACTTTGAAGTTTGGGAAGCTTATAGGCGAACCAGCAATAAATACACGTGGTTTTTGTCTTTTTGGGGTTTTTGGATTTTTCTCACGTTCTTCAATAATTGAAAGTAATTTTCTTGTTGCTTCCATCCACTTTGTCGGGTGAGTGTAGCAGAAGCTATTCATCACAAACATAACTTCTGAACCCTTGATTTGTGGGTTTTTACAATGAAGTTTTTCTTGCAATAAATATGCTTCACGTTGCGCAGCATTAATCTGCACGCAGGCTTCTTTCAATTTTTTATTAGATAGCTTTGTGCCAGTTTGATATTCAAGCGTTTTGATTAAAGCAAGTAAAGTCTTTACTGTTTTTTCAAAGGATGAATTATCTTTTGACATTGTGATAGGAACAGGAACAATTGGCAGAAATTGTGATAAAACTTCTGCGCTTTTTCTTTTTCCATCACATGTCATTGGCATAATTGCAGTTTCGCATTGATTATACATAGGCAGAATTTGCATTGAATGAAAACCAACAGAGGCTTTCACAACAGGGCAGGCATCACGTGGAATAATTTCTTCACCGAGATATGCAGGAATTTGATGTCCAGCACATAAGCGAAGAGGCGTATACCCTAAAGCGTAAATGATTTCATCAGGAATCATCACACAATATGAACCTATATATTTTTTATCACTTTTTTCAAAGTTGCAAAATGCATCTCTATACACTTCTTTAAAGAAATCTAATTCAATATCGTTTGCTATATTTTCAATAGATACGTTTGCAATACGTTCGATATTTCTTATGTATCTATCTTTTGTTCTTTGTTCCATTGTGAATCCGTGTGTCTTTTTGATTTAGCAAGGGTTTTTCCGAATAATTCATAGCGTAATGCATTTTTTTCAGGGCAAATTTCAATACATTTCATACAGAATAAACAATCAGGATGAGTGATGTCTTCTTTTGTACGATCTTCATACACTTCTTGAATATCCATAGGGCAAACTTCTAAGCAGGCTCTACAGTGTGTGCAAGCGCTACCGCATTTTTTAATGCGACTTCCGCTCACTCTGTTTGCAAGGCCGAGTAATGCACCTACAGGGCAAACTTTACAAAAACCTTTATCGTTGATGAACATGAGAGTTAGGAAGAATACTGCCCAGAAAAGCCCTGTGGTGTTGTCATAACTCACATAACCACCAACAGTTGTTGCATAATAAGGGATAGGGCATAGACCGCATGGATCATAGAAGAAGAGATAAAATACTAAAAACCATTTACAAATACTTATTACAGGAGCTAATTTTGTTGAAAATATTACTTGAGGAATTTTCAGTTTTTGTCGTACTATAATAAGTAAATCTTGCATAAATCCAATAGGGCATGCATAGCCACACCATAAGCGACCAAATAAAAAAGTTAATACAATTGGAACTGCAATTATAAGAAGCCCTTCAAAATTAAAATAACCTTGAAGTTTGATAATTGTAAGACATGATGCTCTTGTAGTACCATCACCAACATATTCGCAGTTAATTAAAGGTAAAATGATGTTTGATTGAGTGCCAACTAAATATCTGCCGAAAGTAAAAAAAAGCCAAAATCCAAATAATGTCCAAAGGCGTATATAAGTAATTTTATTGTTCTTCATTTAGCTTGCCTTTAGTATATAAAACAGGAAGTGGTGGAACAGAATCTTTTGTAAACCTTTTATAAACAAGGAAAATTATTAAGCAACAAATAGCTGACATTGCAATAAGTTGAACAATAATAACCAAGGCATTTATTGGCATATAGCTTGTTTTTCTTCCGCCTCTATTTGTTACTTGCTGTTGCTGTTGTTGTTGAGGCTGTTGCTGAGAAACATTTTGCTGTTGACCTTGCTGACCTTGTTGCCTTTCTTGGCCTTGGCTAGCACGGACTTGACCTTGATTCCCACGATCTTGTTGTTCGCCACCAGATCTTTCTTGTTGTTGCTGTTGAGCGCCTTGAGCGGGTTGTTGTTGCTGTTGCTGTTGTTGACGAGCCTTCATTCGCTCAGCATAAAGTTTGTTTGTTTCAGCATACATAACGCCAATAACAGATTCAACTTGAGCAGGAAGATCAATTTGATCACGTCTAATCATTGAGTTCAAAGTTCTTGTTGCGTAATAAAAAATAGATGCAAAAACAAGGCTGTAAATGATAACTCTCTTCCAGTTTTTGGATGCCCAAATTCTAAGAAAAGCATTCTTTATTTGGTTAATAAAACTAAGTATATACATCAAACTACTCCACTAATTTTAATGAATTTTATATTGTTTTGCTTTTTAACATTTCAAAAAAAGCTTCAATTCTAATTTTAATTTGCTCATTGTCAGAGTTCGTATAATCAGTTTCAATGCAAAGAAAAGGAATGTCATGTTTAATAGCAATTTTTTCTATAAGTTCAGCCTCATACGCTTCAGCGACTTGCCCTTTTAACAAATAGTAAATAATAGCTTTTGTTTCATCAGGGAAGGCATAATCTTCAATATTAACAAGTGCTCGAGCATTGAGAGATTTTTTATACTGATACTTGAAGCATGAATTGAGAAGAGAAAAAGAAATTTTCTTGAGAGGAATATCATGAAAGTCGGGAAGATTTAAACATTCATTATTAAAATGATTGATTCCAATATCAGAAAAAATCTTATAAATTTTGCTTGTTGGAAATCTTAAAGGGGAGCCCATCAAGGTGAGTATAGGAGAAGAGGTTTTTTCTTCAATTGATTCAAGGTATTTTTTAAGCTCTTTACACCAAAGTTCTTTGTCTTCTTCTAGGTAAAGTGTGTGTAAAAAGAAATCTTGAATAAAGGTTGGAATTGTTTTCCATTTTTCACTTTGCATTAATGAATGCGCATGCCTATAGCCTTTGATTTCTTTTTTGAGTTTTCTTGTGCTTAATCTCGTATTTTGAATTTTGCTTAATTTGTTCAATATACTAAGCTGATGAGAAATAAAACTTAATGGCATTTTTGTCACTAAATATGATGGTGGATCAATTTTAATAACATTAATATTAAATTTTTCGAGATGATAGATTATTTTTTTATAACTATCATTGCTTGCTGAAACGATTACTGTATCTAAATTTTCCAATAATTTTAAATCTTCATTATAGAGAAAACCAAGAGTCGACTTTGCAACAGGATCACTAATTTGTGGGAAGATATGGCTTGCATCTTCACCTAAATAAAAACTTCCACCTGTAAGCAAAATTGGTGTTAATCCGAAAGCACGCAAATAAAGACAGTAAAAGTCATCGCCGATAACTCCAACTTTCTTTTGTTTTTTTGATTTTTGAATTTTTTCTATATTTCGGCAAAGTTTAATAAAATACGCTGGAATATTAGAACTTTTCTCTAATTGGCTTACAAAATCTTCAAGCTCTTGAAAATAGTTCATACTTGCTCCGTCTAATCCTTGAAAGGCATGGTAAATGTTATATTTTACAAGTTTGATTGGCTGAACAATGTTTAGCATTTTCATTATAGTTGGTCAAGTCTTTTAATGGGTAGTTTCATAAAAAGTTTGAAACCAAACGAGCTCTATTATTTACTAAAAAGAAGAATATTTACGATAAAAATAAAAACTTGCGATATATTTGATTGACAAAACTTTATTAATTATTTAGTAAATTGATTAGAATAAACTAACTAAGATTGTGTGTATTAAATTTTTTGAAATTAGTTTTTAGTAAATTTAAATAGGCAATTTCTTTGTTGAAATCGGAAGTAAAATATTTTTTTGAATTTGGGAGAATTTATGAAAAAAATCAGTGTAATTTTAGGTCTTGTAATGATGTTGTTTTTAACAACTAATTCATTTGCTCACCAAGCAGTTAAAACAGACGCACTTGTTGTTGCTGAAAATGGTTTAAAATTTGATAGCATCATTATTTCAATGGAACCAGGTGATAAAGAAGGTGCTATTAATTTTGCCCTTTCAAATCCACAAGCAAAAACTGGCGAAAGAAATGCTTTAGATGCTGCAAACACAGTTGCTTCATTGAAAGAGCAAGTTGTTAAAGCTATCAACGGTAAATTAGATCGTGATCCTCTTACAGCTTTTAACCCAATTACAATTGAAGACGTTGCTGTTTATGGTGGCTACAATCTTTTCTCTGAAAATGAATTTTTAGATTCTAAAGTATTTCAAGGTTCGCCTGCTGGTTCAGCATACCGTGTAAAAGTTCTTTTAACAACTAAAGAACCTACAAGAGCTGGCGTTTATACAGTTTTACAAGGTATTTTCACTTTATACGGTGTGAAATAGTTTAATTTCACCTTTTTATCTTGTTCTTATATCGATTAACATTTAGATATATAGACAAAATTCTTACCTTTATCAGCAAATAACAGTTTAGATATTCTATAATGAGAGCGTCTTTCAAAGGCGCTCTTTTTATTTGCATAATGAATAAAGATGCATGTAAGATGCATACAACTAATTTCATATATTTGATAATAAAAAAGGCTCTCTAATAATTTAGAAAGCCTTTATTTTTATTCTGTGAAGTAGCTTATTCTTATGCAGAATTTCTATCTTTATATTGTTCCATAAGAAGTAATGGAATAAAGATATAAATTCCAAATACAACTATTGATGCACATTGCAAATAGAATGCACTCATGTTTGCATTTCTTTGTCCTTTGAACTTTACAAAGTAAAAAGCTGCTAACACTAAGCCAAGTAAAAGCCCATAAAACACGTAGAAAGAGCTGAATACTACTTGCAGTTTTCCTTTTGTCATATGAAAATCATCAAGTTTTATACTGAAAGGGAAGAGAATTCCACGAATATCACTTGTAATAGTTGATTTGCTTTGGCTCATTTCATGTTGAAAATCATGAATTGCAACTAATTCATCACCAATGTTTTGAGTATTATTGTAAGCATTTGCATAGATATTTACGCTATCAGAATACACTGCTGTGATGAAGAGTGGATCCATGATAAGCTTGAAATCCATTTTACTTGGAACAAAGCTTGGTGTTGGAATATAAGAAAGCTTAAAGCCCTCTTGATGCATAAGATACATTTTACCATCAACATCAAGTAATAAGCCAAGATATTTTCTATCTTTTGCTTCAGCAAGCATGATTTTTTGTGGAATTACTTTTTCGCTAAATTCAGCAAGTGCAACTTTCGGCACATCATTTTCACGAAGAAGATGATAGGTTTTTCCTTTTGAATCAAGAATAAACACACCAGCTTCATAAGGTTTGAATGTGTTGAAATTGCCCCAAAGACCTTGTATAGGAAATTCAAAACCTTTATCAGTTAAAGCTTTTGTATATTCTTCAGTTCTTTTTGGGTCAACGCTATTCAAGTCACTATCAACCATTTCAAGCTGAGTGTCGCTGAAACGAATTCTATCAGCAGGTAAAACGAGAGCAACTTGCCCTGGGTTTGCCTCTAAAAGAGGATAGATTTTTTCTTGATACATGTTGTTATCAAGCAAACGAGCTGGCATTTCAAAAACTCTACGTTCTTTTTCAATGCTCGCTCTATCAAAGCTTTGCCCATGTAGTTCCATAGGTAAAAGCCCACGCATTTCCATATTTCTAAAATAGATAAATGGAATTATAGCTTCAAATTCATTTCTTGTGAAATATTCGTTATTTTCATTTTTATACACAACATCAGAGTGATGAGTTTCTGATTTTTCTTCAGCCTTCAAATCACGTGCTAATATTTGCTCGGTATACACCATAGTGTTTTGCACAGGACTGTAAAACATATGGGTTTTTGCAACAGTTTTAGTAAATAACAAATCATAAAAAGTAGGTAATGCCCATGAAAAAAAGCAAATACTCATTATATACATGCAAAGGCTTGCGAGACGTATTTTCATATTATGCTACCCACCTATTTCTATAATCGTCAGCTGAAAGTGCTATTGCATAAAACATACACGGAATCAGTAAAATAAAGAAAGGTAAAATGTTTACGTAAAAGCCTGTGTTTTTATACATAAATAAAGGAATACAAAGACCTAGGCATACTATTGCCGCAAGCACCCTGCGTTTTAGTTGTGGTTCAAGTAAAACGAAAGCGCCACCTAAATAAGCGTAAATACCAGCAATAAACCAAGGCAAAGAAGTGATTATAGCTGAAATTCCAACTTCTTTAGTGTAATAATTAATCATACTAAAATAAAGAATAATCGCATCAAAGAAAAAGAGTAAGGAAAGAAAAACAGTGCCATAGAGTGCATGCAAGAGCACAACAAGCGCAGAATCGCACGGTGCATGTAAAGCAATGCGAATTCTTCCATCACGCATTTCTTGTAAAAATTGATAAATACAGAAAATTATAGCTGAAATAAATGGAATAAAAGCAAGGTTATCATAAGGAATTTGGCCTAAATTTATTGTACGATACCACACAACTTCTGAGTGATCTTGAATAAATAAACGGCGCAATGAAATAAAATTCCATGCCATGAACATTAAATTACCCAAAAATAATCCGAGAATCATTTTACGGGTTTTTATGCTTTCCTTGTAAAAAATTGCATACAAAGCGGAAGTGAGCTGCATATTAATACCTCCCCGTAAAGCCGATGAAAGCATCTTCCATATTTAATGTTTGTTGCTCAATTCCAAGTGAAGATAAACCTGCTTCTTGAATGGCTTTATCACGAGTGTTTGCATCGGTATAGAAAAAGAGTTCTGCAAAATCTTTATGCCATTCCACGTTAACTAAAACATCTTCTGATATCTTTTTTAATTGCTCTTCTAAAATGTTAGAATCTTGTGGTTTATTTACACGGAAGCAAGTAAAGTTTTGTGTAAATTCAGAAAGAGAAGTTTGATGTGCAAGTTTATGACGGCGCATAAAAACAGCATCGTCTACAAAACGTTCCATATCTTGAATAACGTGTGAAGTTATGATAATTGTATGCTCGCCATCACGCAAATGTTCGCAAAGATAGTCAACAAACAAACGCCTGTAACCAGCATCAAGCCCCATAGAGTAATCGTCTAAAATAAGAAGTTCAGGGTCTTGCGCAAGTGTGAGTCCAAGCACAACTTGTGAGCGCTGCCCTTCACTCATATGAGCAATGAGGTGATTTTTTGGTAAGCCTAATAAATCTACAAGGTTATAAAATCTTTCAGGTTTCCAATTTGGGTAAAATTGGCGTGTATAGCGTTCAACTTGCTCAATGCTAAAAAATTGATAGGCTAAATGTTTTTCAAATAAAAGCCCAACTTTTGCACGTGTTTCAGGACGAATTTTATAGGCTAAATCGCCAAAAATTCTACATTGCCCTGAATTTGGACGCATAAAACCCATAAGAATTTGAATAAGAGTTGTTTTACCAACACCGTTTTTTCCTAAAAGCGCACAAATACGACCTTTAGGGATATCTAAAGAAAGCCCGTGATAGAGCTCTCTTTTGCCCTTGCCGTAATTGTGGCATAAATTTTCAATAGAAATTGGACTGTTTTGCATACACAAACTCTAGCGAACGATGCTATCGCCAGGAATTTCGACAGAGTGGCCTGCACCACCATTGAATAAAATTGTAAAATCACGTTCTGGACGTGGTAAAACAACTTCACTGTCTGCATTTAATTGTGCTTCTTGTAAAATATTGCCTGAGCTGTCTTTTACAACAATTTTAATACCAGTTGCTGATGAACCATCAGAAAATCCACCTTGGCAAGTGAATGTTCCGTCAGCATTATCAAAGCAATTTAATAATGCACTGTGTGCATAAGCTGATGATTGTGTGCCTGCTAAAAGTGCAAAGGCAAATAAAGGTAAAACTAATTTTTTCATAAAAAACCTCAAAATTTGATAAAATAAAAGAGAAGATAAGATTTGCGCCTTATCTTCTCCAAGTAAAAATAATTTTTCTAAGCTAGTTATAAAAGTGTTTCACCACTAGCATAGAGTAAAATTACATATCGTAAGCTTGAACCCAGATAACAGCATCTTGTGAAAGTTCTTTGCCATTGTGTTCTGTGTCAGGCCCAACGCCTAAAGCAGCAAAGCCCCACCAGCCAGCTTTTGGAAGACCAAAAGTGAACACGCCATTAGCATCTGTGAAGATTGTTTGAGTAACTAAAGCACCATTTGGGTATTCTACGCTTGATTTAGCTTCTAATGAGTTGTTAGCTAAGTTAGGAGCGTGGCTCATGTATTCAACTTCGATTTCAGCGTTAGCAACTGGTTTGCCTTCTGAAAGAACAACGCCTTGGAAAACGTTACCAACCCAAGTTGCGTAAGGTTTAATCATAGGCACGATTTCAGTTGGAAGACCTACTGGCTCATTCCAAATTGTAGGAACGCCACCAACGTTTGCAACTACTTTAGTAATTTGTTGCATGTAAATATCTTCTTCTTTTTCCATGTAGTAACCAGGAACCATTACGAAAACATAATCGCCCATGCTACGGATATCTTTACGTGGAATTACTGCTGAGAAAGCAGGTGCGCTTGAATCAGGGTTTGACCAAGTGATTTCTTTAAGATATTTTTTCATATCTAATTTTTCAGGAGCTTGTTCGCCTTTTTTGTATAAAGCGTAAAACTCTTCAACGCCACCCATATCCATCATATGACCAGCTTCAGCAGGGTGTGTGAATACCATACGCATATCCATATCTTCTGCTTTTTCCATATCAGTATCAGGTGTATACATCATCATAAAGTGAGCACTTGCAGGTGCTGCGATTGCTAAAGAAGCTACAAGACCAAGTGAAGCGAGTAAACCTTTTTTCATGTTATTCTCCTAAGAAAAAATAATAAAATGTCTGCTTAAAATTAAGCAAGATAAGCCTTAATTATTCAACAATATTTGCGCCATCAATTACAATTGAGTGGCCTTCACCAGCATCTAATTCTAAAGCATAAGCATCAGCTGGTTTATCGATTGTAATTTCGCTGTTAGCGTCAAGTGTAAGTGTTTCAACAACGTTACCAGCAGCATCATGAAGATGAACTTTTACGCCAGAAGCTGAAGAACCGTCTGAGAAGCCACCTTGGCAAGTAACAGTGCCATCACCGTTATCAAAGCAATCAAAGATAGGGCTATGTGCCATTGCCACGGATGCCATTGAAGGGATGATTAAGCTTGCAGCTAAAGCAGTTGATAAGATAATTTTTTTCATTTTAAAACTCCTAGTTTTCAATAATTTATTATGACACTTCAAAGAAATGCTTATAATTTTTTTTATTTTGTATACGGTGTAAGATCTTTGTCTTTTTTGTTCGGAATAAAGCCAAGAACAACAACAAAGAATGCGCAAATTGCATAGAAAGTCCACATAGCTTGAACGCCTGTTAGCTTGAGGTAAGTACCGCCGCTAAATACAAGAGTTGCCACTAAAAGACCGATTGTCATTTGGAAGCCAATTGAGAAAAGCATCCATCCAGTTGAGTTTGTTTGACCTTTTACCATCATAGATGCCGCTAAGCATGGTGGGTAAAGCGCCATAAAGAGCATAAGTGAAAGAGCGTGTAATGGAGTGAAGCCAAATTCTTCAAAGTTTGCACCAACAGCTGTTCCTTCAAAGCCATACAATGCACCAAGTGTTGCAGCACTGTTTTCTTTTGCAGCAAGCGCTGATAAAAGAGCAATGTTGATTCTCCAGTTAAAGCCAGCTCCTGCAGTAAGCCATTCAAGTGATTTACCTGCTTTACCAAGTGCTGAATTTTCAAAACGTTCTTGACGCATTTCACGGCGCAAGGTTTTTCTTCCTGTGTCAACTTTACGTAAAGCAGTTGCAAGCGCTTTGCCGTCATCACCTTTTCTGAGAACAATTGAAGCATAGATAGGCGATGTTTTGAGTGCATCTTCATTTATTTGAGTTGCTGCTTCTTGTGTAACACCACGTTTTTTTGCTCTTAACTCTTCTTGATATCTGATAAGCGGTAAAATATCATCTTTTGTGAATTCACCAGCAAATGAAGTTTTAGCAACCGCTGCCATGAATGTATCTTCAACTTTTGCTTGTTCGCCTTCATAAAAAGCTTGTCTTTCTTCGCTAAGCCCTGGGAAAGTAACTAAGATGAATACAGCAGTTGAAACTACCATAACAACAGTGAGGATTTTCTTAATAAATGTCCAAATTCGAATGAAAGTTTCTTGCAAAACATTTCGTAGAATTGGCATATGGTAAGTAGGCAACTCAATAATAAATGGTGCTGTTGGGCGTGAAGATAAGAAAGTAATATTGAGAAGTTTTGCAACAATCAAAGCCATCAAGAGGGTGATTGTTCCCATAAAGAACATTGTGCTTCCAGCTTCAGCAGCAAAGAAACCACTAACCATAAGTAAGTATAATGGAACTTTAGCAAGGCAGTTCATCATAGGCACGATAAGAATTGTTGTGAAACGCGCTCTTTCATCAGGAATTGCTCTTGTTGCAACAATACCAGGAATAGCACAACCACCAACGTATACACCACCAAGAATCAAAGGCAAGGTTGATTGCCCGTGAAGACCGTAAGTGTGGAATATTTTATCTAAAATAAATGCAATACGCGCAAGATAGCCACTGCTTTCAAGTATAGAAACAAATGAAAACATAAGGAAGAAGATTGGAAGGTAGTTTAAAACCGAAGTCATACTTTTTACAACCCATTCAACAAGTGAAGTTGAAAGTGGATCTTCCAAGAATCCTTGATGCGGCATAAGTGAGTTGATAAACACCTCTAAAGCTGCCCAAATAGGCCAAACTTTAGCCGCTAAAATATTACCATAAGTAACTGAAACATGATAAAAAGCAAAAAGCACAAGAACAAGAAAGATAGGGCCAAAAATTCTATGGCAAACAACTTTATCAACTTTTTCTGTAAATGACTGCTTAATTTCGCCTTCTTTTTCTTCAATAGAAAGAACTTTATCGCTGATGCGTCTTGCTTCTTTGTGGCGCAAGGCTGAAATTTGTGCAATTGTTGAAAGAGCATGTTTTTCTTGCACATCATCTTCATATTTTTGAACAAGTGTATTAAGTTCAGCAGGCGTACTCTCTTGCTTTTCTAAAAGAGCTTGAACCGCATTATCTTCTTCAAGAAGCTTGATTGCGAGCCATCTTTTAGGGTAGGAAAGTTCTTGGCTAACTTTTTCAATATCTTTTGATAAGTCAGCAATTGCTGGCTCAAGTTCAGCATAGTCAAGCTTAAATTCGCTTGAATAGTCTATGCTTTTTATTTCTTCAGCAATTAAATTTAAAAGATCTTGGCGGCTAGTACCTTTTGAGGTTGTTGCTTGCATAGCAATAACAGGAATGCCAAGTTCTTTTGAAAGAATATCTTTATCAATCTTCATGCCGCGTCTAGTAGCAACATCCATCATATTTAAAACTAAAATGGCAGGACGTTCCATTTCAAGAAGTTGAAGAACGAAATATAAACCTTTTTGGAGTGTTGATGAATCAACAACAGCAATAACAACACCCGGATTTTCATTTAAAATGAAATCACGTGCTGCCATTTCTTCAGGCGAATAGGAAGTAAAAGCATAAGTTCCTGGAAGGTCAACTACAGTTACTTTTTCTTTATTGATAGCTACAGAACCACTTAATTTTTCAACAGTTACACCAGGATAGTTTGCTACATATTGGCGTGCACCTGTTAAAAGATTGAATAAGGTCGACTTTCCGCAGTTTGGCTGACCTGCTAAGGCAATTGTATTATTTTGCATGTTTTTCTACCTCTACAAATTGCGCTTCAGCTCGACGTAAAGCAACGTGATAATGACCAATTTTTACTTGAATTGGATCAGTGAGCGGTGCAGTTCGTATAAAGGTTATTTTTGTGCCTGGGCAAATACCTAAATCGAAAAGTCTTTGTCTTAAAGAACCATCAACAGTAACTCCTGTTACAAGAAGTTCTATTGGTTCTTTTAAATCATTTAAAGTCATAAGACGTCCTATTCTTTGAGTGGCAAGAACTAATTTGATAGTAAATTTATGAAGTTAGAAACTTGCTTTTATATAAAATGTTTATTGCAATCGTTCAAATGAAGTAAAGGTTATAAAATAATTTCACTTTGCTTTAAGTATGTTTAGTTAATAAAACTTTTCTTGTCAAGTTAGTTTTCTCTAACTTTTTGCTAAAAAACTATAACTATGTAAAATAATAAAATAAAAACAAAGAAATATTTTTTAGCTTATTTTTCACAGTTAAAAAGAAAAATCTTTATTTAGAAAATTTATATTTTTTTGACTTTTGATTTATTGTCGACCAACTGCGAAGATTTCATTTTATTGTGATAAAATTCTCAAAGCGTGATTTTTTATATTCAATTATTTCAAATAAATGGTCTCTTGCGTCTGTGGGTTTGCTTTATTGAAATTTTTTGTTTGCCTGTTGACAAAAACTACAAAATTGTATAATTTTGTAGTTAGGAATTTTTTTTATGCACATTTGGAGGTGAAAATGCAAAGTATTGATTATTATTCACCTAGCACAATAGGCGAAATTTTTGCAAGTTTTGAAAAAACAGGTGCAGAAGGGCGTATTATTGCTGGTGGAACGGATTTAATGATTTTATATGGTGATGCTCCAGAAATGAGAAAAGATTTGATTGATGTTTCTGCAGTTGCAGAAATGTTAGGCATCAATGAAGAAGATGGTTATATTGTTATTGGTGCGGCTGTTACGCACAATGATATTGCAAATTCTGCACTAATTAAAGAATATGCTCCTCTTTTAGCAACGGCCTGTGCTGCAGTTGGAAGCAAGCAGATAAGAAACGTTGCAACAGTTGGTGGAAATATTGTTACAGCATTGCCAGCAGCTGATTCAGCAGTAGCGTTAACAGCGCTTGAAGCCGAATGTGAAGTATATGTTGATGCAAAAACATGTTCTTGGCAGCCGATTTTAGATTTGTATCAAGGTGTTGGATCTTCAAATGTTAAAACGAATCACGTGCTTACACGTATACGTTTTAAGGCAGATAAAAACCGCAAAAGTGCATATAAGCGTATGGAAATACGTAAAGCACTTTCTCTTCCTATGCTTTGCACGGGTGTAGCACTTACTATCAATAATAATACTATTGAAAAAGCATGTGTTGTTGTTGCGCCAGCTGGTAATTCTCCTTTACGTGCATCTGCTGTTGAAGCTTTATTAGTTGGTAAAACTCCTAGTGAAGAGCTTTTTTCACAGGCTTCAAAAGAATGCTTAGTAGGAACAGCAATTCGTTCTTCTGCTGTTCGTGGCAGTAAAGAATATCGTGAAAAAGTATTGCCGGTTTTTGTAAACCGTGCACTTAAAGAAGCAGCACTTTAGGAGAGAAAGATGAAAGAAATTCAATTTATATTAAATGACGAAAACGTGAGTGTAGTTGCTGATGCTTCAACACCACTTGCAAATATTTTACGTGAAGAATTTGAGCTTACAGGAACAAAAGTTGGCTGCAAAGCTGGCGATTGTGGTGCTTGCACAGTTATTATGGACGGTGTTTCTGTAAATTCATGCCTTATTCCAATTGGCAAAGTTGCTGGTAAGAAAATTGTAACTATTGAAGGCGTTTCAAAAGATGGAAAGCCTGATGTAATTCAACAAGCATATATTGATCAAGGCAGTGTACAATGTGGTTATTGCATTCCAGGAATGGTGCTTTCAACAAAAGCTCTTTTAGATGTGAACACTTCGCCGACAAAAGAGGAAATTAAAGAAGCAATTTCTGGTAACATTTGCCGTTGCACAGGTTATGTGAAGATTGAAGCAGCTATCGAACAAGCCGCAGCCACGCTTAGAGAACAGGGAAAATAGGGGGCTAAACATGAAAGATTACAATGTAGTAGGTAAATCAGAAAAAAGAATTGATGCCTTTGCAAAAACAAATGGCTCTGCTATGTTCTCTTCAGATTTAAAGCTTCCGCAAATGCTTCATGCAAAAGTATTACGTAGCCCGCACCCGCATGCTCGTATTCTTAGCATTGATACCACAGAAGCTGAAAAATTAGCAGGTGTAAAAGGCGTTGCACATTACTGGAATACTTCACAGAATCTCTTTAACGGTGCTGCTCCAATGTTTACAACTGGCCCGCATCAAGAACGTGTGCTTGATCAAAGAATCTTTGATCATGTTGTGCGTTATGTGGGCGATGAAGTAGCGGCAGTTGCTGCAACAACTGAAGAAATTGCAGACGCAGCTATAAAGCTTATCAAGGTTGAATATGAAATTTTACCTTTTGTGCTTACACCAAAAGAAGCTGCAGCAGAAGGCGCAATTGCACTTCATGGGGAAAAAGAAGTAACTCCTGAAGGGCATAATATTCCTGGTGAAATCACTCGCATTATGTGGGGTGAAGGTGATGTTGAAGATGCTTTCAAAGATTGTGATGTTGTTGTTGAAGGCGTTTACGAGTTGCCAGTTATCAAACAGATGCAAATGGAAACACATTGCGCTGTTGCAAAAACTGATGATGATGGTGGCGTAACTGTTTGGTCAACAACGCAAACTCCGCATCCAACACGTTTTATATTAGGGCATGCTCTTGGTATTCCAACAAGTAAAGTTCGTGTATTAGCTCCACCTTATGTGGGCGGTGGCTTTGGTGTGCGTATTGGTCTTTCAGGTAAAGCAGAGGTTATTGCAGCTGCTTTAGCGCTACAAACAAGAAAACCTGTAAGATGTAATTATAGCCGTAAAGAAGATATGATTGCTTCTGATACACGTCACGCAACTACTATGACTGTAAAATTAGGCGCAAAAAAAGATGGTACTTTCCATGCGCTTGATTTGCACGGATTCTTCAATGCCGGCGCTTATTGCACATTCAGTGTTGAGCTTCCTGGTGTTGCTGGTGCTATGACTTTAGCAATTTATAATTTCAAACATTCAAGATATATAGGCCATGCAGTCTATACCAATACTACATGCGGTGGTGCTATGCGTGGTTTTGGTAACCCACAAGGTAACTTTGCGCTTGAAAGTGCTGTCGATATTATGGCTGAAAAACTTGGAATGGATCCTATGGCATTGCGTGAAAAAAATGCAATGCGCACAAATGAATCATGGTTCTTGCCTTATCAATGCTCATCTTCCGAACTTCGTGAATGTATGAAACAAGGGGCTGCTGAAATTGGTTGGGATAAACGTAATAGCTTTGATAATTCAGGGCCTATCAAGCGTGGCATTGGTTTAGCAGTTGGCACACACGTTTCAAATGCTTGGCCTTTCTGTGTTGACTTTGATAATGCATATTGCACAGTGCAAGTTGATGGAACTATTCAAGTTTCAACAGGTGTTTCTGAAATTGGAACTGGCTGTTCAACTTCGCTTGCACAAATTGCAGCTGAAACCTATGGCGTTGATTTAGATAAAGTATCTCTTATCTATGGCGATACAAACGCAACTCCTTTTGATATTGGTAACCATGCAAGCCGTGCACTTTACGCAGCAGGTTTAGCAGTGAAAGAAGCAAGCCAACAAGCGTATGATAAAGTTGTTGCTTATGCTGCTGAAGTGGGTAAACTCAATAAAGACGATATTGTTATCAAGAACCATATTATTGGTTTAGATGGCGCAACAGTAGGTACAACTAAAGAATTTGAAGAAGGCAAAGTAAAAGCTGTAAAACTTGATGAACTTTGCTATCATGCGCATATTCGTAATATTCAATTCATTGGCCTTGGGCAAATTGTTCCGCCTAACTCACCACCATGGCATTGCGTATTTGCTGATGTTTCTGTTGATACTGAAACAGGTCAAATTGAAGTAAATAAAATCGTTGGTGCTCACGATGTTGGTCTTGCAGTTAATCCACAAATTGTAGAAGGGCAAATTGAAGGTGCTCTTGTGCAAGGTATTGGTTATGCATTGAATGAAGAAATTGTTTACTCAGCAAAAGGCGTTCAACAGCATAGTAATATGCACTCATACCTCGTTCCAACAGCTTCTGATGCAATAGATGTAAAGTCTATTATTGTTGAAAGTAGTGATCCTAGTGGCCCTTATGGCGCGAAAGGTGTTGGCGAATGTGGGCTTGTGTGTCCAGCTTCTGCGATTGCAAATGCAGTAAGCCATGCAATTGGAAAACAAATTCATCAAATTCCTATGACTGCAGAAAGATTGTTCAATATTATTAATGATTAATCGTTTATAAGAAAATAATACTCGCAAAGCCGTTTTATCTAAAAGGATAAGGCGGTTTTGTTTTATGGAAAGAAAAATTCTATAAAAACTATTGTTTAGGCTTTATTTTTTTTTGAAAATCCTTTATCTTTTAATAAAGTATAATTTTGAGGTGAAAAATGCTAATTTTTATTAAAGGTGCGGGCGACTTAGCAAGTGGTGTTGCTTTAAGGCTTTATCGTGCTGGGTATCAAGTTGTTATGTCAGATATTTCAAAGCCAAGCATGGTAAGACGAACAGTTTCTTTTGCTGAGGCTGTGTATGCAAATGAATATCAAGTCGAAGAAATAAAGTCTGCACGTGCAACTCTTCAAAATTATAAAGAATTTCTAAATAAAGGCATTATTCCAATTCTTGTTGATGTGAATGACGGAGAAATTCTATCAACAAAACCAAGCGCACTTGTTGATGCCATTATTGCAAAGAAAAATATTGGCACATATAAGAATGATAGCTGTTATACAATTGCTTTAGGGCCAGGTTTTACTGCACCAAATGATGTGGATGTTGTTATTGAAACAATGCGTGGGCATTATTTAGGGCGTTGTATTTATGATGGTTCTGCGCTTGCAAACACGGGTTTTCCTGGGGCTGTTGGCGGATATACCACGGAAAGAGTTTTGCGTGCAACGTGCGAGGGAAAAGTTTCTTGGAATGTGGCCATTGGTGACACGGTTCACGAAGGCGATAAAATAGGCAAAATTACAAATGAAGCTGGAGAGCACGAACTTTTTGCAACTATTACTGGTATATTACGTGGTTTGCTAGCCGAAGATTTTAAAGTAACAAAAGGATTTAAAATTGGCGATATTGATCCGCGCTGTAAAAAAGAGCATTGCTATACTGTTTCTGATAAAGGGCTTTCGCTTGGTGGTGCAGTATTAGAAGCGCTTCTTCATGCAAAAATTTACCCTTCCTAGAATAATAAATAGA
>CAYJIN010000021.1:0-7191 GCA_964370245.1 uncultured Desulfovibrionaceae bacterium | reverse complement strand
GTATTAGAAGCGCTTCTTCATGCAAAAATTTACCCTTCCTAGAATAATAAATAGATAGAAATAGTTAAAATTATGCAAGCTCAATCATTTATTACGGGAATCATTCTCGCCTCTGGTTTTGGCAGGCGTGCGAATTGCGATAAACTTATGCTTGAATGGCAAGGCAAAGGGATACTCTTCCAAGTAATGAAAAATGCCTTGTTTTCTGAATTAGATGAAGTTTTGCTTATCATTCAACCACGGCATAAAGAAGTTTGCAAAGAATATCTTGATTTGTTTTTGCCTGAATTGCAAAATAAAATGAAGATTATTATTAATGAGAATGCGGACGAGGGAATGTCTGCAAGTCTTCGGCTTGGCATTGCAAACCTCAATAAAAAAAGTGAAGCATCTTTATTTTTATTAGGCGATCAACTATTCTTTTCTGCCAATTATATCAATATTATCTGTAATCAATTCAAAAAAACGAAAGCTGAAATTCTTGTTCCATACAACAATGGCGAGCGCAAAAATCCCGTCTTGTTTTCTTCAAAATTCAATGAAGAAATGCTTACTCTTTCAAAAGATATGGGCGCAAGAAAACTTCTTGAGAAATATGTAGATAGAATTGAAAAAATATCTTTCAAAGAAAATATAATTTTTGAAGATGTTGATACGCAAGAAATCTACTCCGATTTAAAACAATATGAATTTTCTTGGGCTAATTATTTAAAAAATAAAAAGAAAATTTCTATTATTGGAGCAGGGGGCAAAAGTTCACTTATTTGGAATATAGCAGAGAATTTTAATGAAAATAAAAAAAAATGTATTATTTCAACCACAACTAAAATGTGGAATAAAGCACCTGATTTCGTTTCTATTAAACTCTTAAATTCTTTAGAAGATTATCAAAATTCAGATATAAAAATTCCACTTCTTGCAAAGAAAATAAATCAAGAAAATAAACTCATTGGTTTTGATTGCGAAGAATTTGATACATTTGATTTTAATAAAGAAGCTCAACATATTATTATTGAAGCTGACGGTGCAAAAGGAAAAAACTATAAAGTCCATAGCGAAAACGAACCTTGTATTCCGCAATCAACTGACGTGGCAATTGCTGTAATTGGTGTGGATTGTCTAGGCAAAAAAATAGAAGCAGAAATTCACAGGCATGAACTTCTTCCAAAAAAATATCATGAGAGAAAAACGATTGATATTAGTATGATTTATGAGCTTTTATGTGAAGATAATGGATATTTCAAATATCTTTTGCCTTATAATCATATTCTTTTTCTAAATGTGAGAGAAAGTGATATATTATATAAAAAAGCTTTAGATTTCATTGAACTACTCAAACAGGTAAAAGAAAAACTTCCCAAGAAATTTGAAGGAGTCGTTATCGGTTCAAATATACTCAAATCTTATGAATTTTATGAAATCTAGTCCTCATTTTTTGGTGTAGAAATTTAGCTATTAAAATAAAAATGGAATGCTTTAGTTTGAATTACTTTGGCATTCCATTTTTTTATCATCTATTTTTTATCGTCTATTTTTGTTTGATGATCACTGTTTTCTTGATTTGTTTCAATCTCTTCTTGCTTTTCTTTTTCAAGAGCACTGTGCGCCGCTTTTGCTAAAAGTGCAGTTGCCTCATCAGTTTTAATATTGATATCAGTTTGTGGGAATGGAATATCAATATTGTTTTCTTTGAATGCTTTATTGAGTGCAAGGCGGATTTCACTTTTTGTTGTCATGTTATCATCAATATCGCGCACCCAATAACGTAATTCAAAGTTTAATGAACTTGCAGCAAAATCAATGAATAGTGACATAGGTTCTGGATATTTCAAAATCTTTTTATGCTCTTTTACAGTGTCGAGAATAAGTTTATTCACAAGTTCTAAATCTGAACCATAAGCAACACCAATAAGAATGATACTTCTAACACTTCTGCCGTTATGCGTCCAGTTGATAAACGAGCTTGCAAGAAAATCAGAGTTAGGAACAAAGACAACAGCATTATCAAAAGTTCTTACTTGCGTTGCACGCAGGCTAACTTTTTTTACAACACCCATAATATTTGAAACTTCAACAACATCACCTTCACGAATGTTCTGCCCAAAAATAAGTGAAAATCCGCTAAAGATATTTTGCATTATTCCCTGTAAACCAAGACCAATACCAACACTCAAACCACCGGCAATAAAGGTAAGGCTTGTAAGATTAAAGCCAATAACTTTAAGAACGTAAATTGCAAAAAGTCCCCATAAGCCAAAGATAATAACAGTTTTAATCGGCGTTGCTAAAGAGGCAGCAGCATCAGAAGAATTTTCTTGCCATGAAGTTTCAATATAATGCGTTGATGAAGAAATAAGAGATTTTGTAAGATAGAATACAATAAGCACGCTAAGAATTTGCACTGCATTAAATGAAACTTTTCCTATATTAAAATCAAAATTACTAAAATTTTTAATAATATATTCACCCCCAGGATAAGCTAAAATCCACGCCAGCGGGGAAAGAAGAGCGAGAAGCAAGCATACTGGTAATGTTATGGAAAGTGCTAAGCCTGAAAATAAAGCTGGTAAACCTTTTTTAGGTAGATAAGTTTGAATAATACTTGAAACATGCATAAGTGAAGTCGCTTGATGAATACCAATTGCAAAACAAATATAAAGTAGAGTGATAAATATTGAAAGGTGCACATAGCCAATAAGGGTGAGCAGTACACCTAAAAGATTTAATCCAATAAAACCATAGAGAAGCGCACGTGGAAGTGCAAGACTTGATCTTTGTGCAAAACGAAAATATACAGTGCATAACACAAGAAAAATAAGCCAGAATAAAGAAAGCATATGTAGCAGTGGAACAAAACTAAGTAGTAAAAGACTTGTAACTACAACTAAAACCATAGGAAGAAGAGGAGATTTCTTCAAATGATTTTCTTCTCTATCCATTAAGCATAATTGCCAAGCCGCAGTAACTTCACCATAACACAAGAAAAAAGTTCCTATAGTTGCAATGAGTTGATAGTGGCCTGCGTTCGACCAAGCAACAATGTGCAATATAAGACCAATACTTAAATATGGAGCACTCTTTTTTAAGATGATTGACCATGTTTCTTTGAATGCATGCGGAAGACGCTTCATAAGTGTTGTTAAGAAACGAAGTAAAAGGCAGACAATTAATAGCCAAAAAGCACAGTTTGTTACAAGAATAATCCATTCAGTGCGGTTAGCAGGGGTTTCGCCTTTGAGAGAAAGTAAAAATGTTTTTTTAATTACATCTAAACTATTAAACTCATTTTTCCATAATTCAGTATTAAAAATATCAACTTTATCTTTTAAATAGTAATCAAGCCACAGTGATGGCATTTTCTCTTCGAAATTCTTTTCAGATTCACTTATTTTTTCAATAAGTTTAGCAGTGTTTGGTAAAGTGCCTTGAAGAAATTTTGAGAGCTTTGTAAAGCTTGAATTTAATGCTTTTGCTCTTTTTAATAATTCTTTTGCTTGGTCTGTTTCAATAGAGCTGAAATTATTTATCAATATAGATAACTGTGAAAGATTACCTTCAGTTGTTTGCTGTGCTTCAAGAAGAGGACTATATAAGGAATTAATGTCATACATAAAGCGTCGCATCTGCTTTGCTAAGATGCTCAATTCCATTGGGTTTGATTGATGCGAGCTGTTTAACGATTTAATATCACTGAACTCATTGTTGATTTGACTTGTAACTTCACGCAGTTTTGGTACATCAGTTTTTAGTTTTTCTGCAAGTTCTTTGAGTTGAACTTCCATGTTGCTGATTGTGCGCTCTTGGCTTTCAAGAAGTGTTGCAACAATAGTAGAAAGCTGACTTGTATTTTCATCTTCAGTAAAACCAAGCGCATCAATAAAACTTAAGTCATTACTATTTGTATTTTTACCTTCTGCAAAAGAAGTGAGAGGGAATGAAATTGATAGAAGAAAGAGGCAAGTTGTAAATAAAGAAAAGAGTGGTTTTAATGTATGCATATAAACTCCGAAAAGAGCGTAATTTAATTTTCAGACAGAAAGCTGATTGCTAATAAATAAAGAGAAATTGATGTTTTGGCAAGCAAATTATCTTAGTGAAAAAAATATATAAGTGCAAATAACAAGGCGTTAAAAGCAAATTTTAAGGAAAGCCCTACATAATCAAGCATCTTTATGGATTGATTATGCAAGGCTTTCTAGAAATATAACAATAAAAAATAATAGCAAAAGCGTATTATAAAAATCGTTCAAATAAAATTTCTCCTAGTGTGCATTTTTATTTGAAACGGCTAGAAATGCTGATGAAACAAGGAAGAAACAGGCAACAATCAAAGGTAGTTCAACTAATTCACCACCAATAAGCCAACCAAGGAAAAGGGCTACAACTGGGTTTACAAATTCATAAGAAATTGCAATCATTGGGCGTGTATTTTGAATAAGCCAAAGATATACGGCATAGCCAATTAATGTTGTAGAAACTAATAAGAAAAGTGGAAAAATTGCTGTTGATGTGAGGTGAACATCAGAAATTCTTTCACCGCATAAGAAAGCAAAAATTAAACTTTCGATACCACCAAAAAGCATCATAAAACCACTAGAACGCAGGAATGACATTTCTGTATCAAACTTTAGAATTTTTGTTAAGTATGATCCATACACCCAGCCGATAGTAGAGGCAAAAATTAAACTAAAGCCAATAAGTGAGGTTTCGCCTTTTATTCCTTGAAAATATTGCATCCAACTAATAGAGATAAAGCCAATGCTTAATCCAATAATTTGTAGGAAACTCGGGCGAATTTTTGAAAAAATCCAATCGGAAAGCACCATCCAAGTAGGTACAATTCCTAAAAGCATTGCCGTTGTTCCTGATGAAACAGTTTCTTGCCCTTTTGAAACAAAAGCTCCACCCACAACAACAAGGAGTAAGGACAGAATTAAATAGTTTCTAAAGTCAGTGCGTGTTAGTTTGAATTTTTCACCACGCAATCTTGTGATAAGTAGAAGAGTGCTACCACTTATAAACATACGAATAAAAGTGAGCATTATACCTGGAGCATGCTCTAATGCAAGCTTTGTGATAATATAACTTGAACCCCAAGAAAGATAGAGTAGAAAAAGAGAAAATAAAACAAGATATTTATTCTTTGAAAATGTCATACGCTATTAAGCTTATTGCAAGCCAGAATTTAAAGGTTTAAAAATAAAAAATTATTTTCAAAATGTAGTAAAAGAGTGCAAGAGTTATAATTTTTTTCTATAAAGAGTATATGTATTTGAATTTATTGAAAATAAAAAAATAAGAAAATAGTCAATAATTCCGTTCAGCAGAGTAGATATATGACTTTTAAAATTAACGCAAGACAGAATTTTAGAGAATTTTCATTTCTCATTCTATCATTTTGTATTTATTTATTTTAAATTTTTTATTAAATAAAAAAATCGCCCTACCATCTGATAGAGCGATTTCAATAAATCTATTTATAATAAACTATGCTTGTTCAGGAGTTTCAAATTTTCTGTTCCAACCTGTATATGCTGAGAAAAGTAACACTACAAATAATGCCCATGAGTATGGATTGTAAAGTGCAGCAGTAATTGGAGGTGCAATAATACCAAAGTTTTCAGAAGCTGAAACAATTGCTGCATACCAAGTTGCAACAACAATATGCCAAGGCAAGATAAAGAATACAGTACATACTGCACAGTCCATAAGGTTCGCACGTCTTGCAGGAGCAAGTTTGAATTTTTTACCAACTGGTTTTACAAGTGATGGACCAACAAGAAGTTCAGCAGGTGCGTTAGCTGAAATTGGAATTGAAGCTAAAATTGTAACACCAATGATGAATAATTCTGCTTGTCTAACTGTACTAAGCATTGCTTTTTCAGCCCATTCAAGGATTTTGCCCATGATGCCAGATTCAACAACAACTTGAGTTACTGCAAGAATAAGAATAGCAAAAATAATTGCGCCAACAACGTTGTTTACACCGTCTTCAATAAGACCAGTTGAAACACCGCGAGTTTCTGGCACTGAGAAAATTTGTGCAATTTCAAGGTTGCCAGTTATTACGCCGATAATCATTGCTGAAATGTTACCATAGATAAGTGATTCAATGATGTGACGACCACTTAAAGCGCTAGCAACAACAATGAAAAGTGAAAGTAACATGAAAATACCGCTTGGGTTACTTTCTTGCATAAGTTCAGGAAGTTCTTGAACTTCACCGCCACCACCAAAGAAGAGGAATATGCAAGCAGCAAACATTGCAGAAATAATTGCAAGTGGAAAACGTGAACGAACAACGTCACGCATTTCAGCTTCTTGTGTGAATGCAGAAACGATTGTTGTGTCAGAAATAGGTGCTAAGTTATCACCGAAAGCTGCGCCTGATAAAATTGCAAGACCAAGCAAAGCAGGATCAGAACCAAGGAAATAACCAGCAGGATAAAGAACTGGAGCAAGTGCAATACATGTTCCTGTGCTTGTGCCTGTTCCTAAAGCAAAAAGCATTGCAATAAGGAAAACGATAAGTGTGAAAAGACCACCTTCAGCTTGGAAAGTTGTTCCAGCCCAAAGAAGACCATCAACTAATCCACCAGCTTGCATTAATTTACCAAAAACACCAGCAAATAACCAAGCTGTTACGATAACGATACCTGTTTTATCGCCGATACCACGCATAAGTGATTGGCAATATTCTGCTTTATCTTTTGCAAAGAAAATACCGATTGACATTGCAATCCATGCACAAGACCAAAATGGTTTTGTGCCACCACGTTCAGCTACTGAAAGCCAAACTAAACCTACAACAAGGATGAAGAGTGGAATTAATCCACCCATCACGCCGCCATACATGTCAATCTTTTTTTCTTCGATTGAACCGTGACTGTGATCTGACATATTACTCTCCAGAATAATGATTTTCTTGTCTATTTGGTTAGACAAGTTGGTTTTTAGGCCAAAAAAAGCACAACTACATAACAACTCGGTAGCTGTGATTGTTTTATTGGCTTAGTATTAAGTTTATAATATAAAATAAACTTAATTCTAAAATATATAAAGAAAGCAGAAATTTAATGAGGCACTAAATTTACGCTTCATTTAAATTGAGTTTAATATTTAATAAATAGCGAAAATAAGTGAGGAATAAATTTCTTTATCCCTCACTTTTCTTTATTCTAATGACTTACT
>CAYJIN010000020.1:0-29760 GCA_964370245.1 uncultured Desulfovibrionaceae bacterium | reverse complement strand
TTTTATAAAGAAGAATATTGAGAAACTTTTATACAACTTATGTAACTTATGTAAGTAAATATAAAAAAATAGAAATAATTTCATTATAAACTATTTCTATTTCATAAATTTAAAAGCTATATGGCTAATATTTTTCTGAATGAACTTTAGTAAAATCAAAAAAATCACTAAGGAAGATGAATGGAAGACTTTATAGTTGATATTTTCTATGTTGAGCTGAATGCTACACGCTATATAAAAAAGATTGCGTATTATAGGAAAAATTTATACTATCAAGAAAGATTAATAAGAGTCTAACTTTATTAAGAGTTTCATGACTTCTAATTTTTACGAGGATAGATATGAAAATTTTAATTGTTGATGATGATAGTGACATCAGAAAAGCGATAAAACTTTATTTATTAAATGAATCATACGAAGTTCTTGAAGCTGAAAATGGCAAAAAAGCGATTGAAATTATAAATAAAGATACTGACAACACAATTGATTTGGTACTTCTAGATTCTATGATGCCACAAATGAATGGCATTGAAACATGCTTAGAAATAAGAAATAAGCATGCGCTTCCCATTATTTTTTTAACAGCTAAAGCGGAAGATATTGATAAATTTGATGGTTTTTCATCGGGCGCTGACGATTATATAACAAAGCCCTTTAATCCTATTGATCTCATTTCACGGATTAAAGCACATGTGAGACGGTATAGAAATTATTCCCATATGCATGTAGCGAGCGAAATAGTTGAAGAAAATAATAATGACTTCAAATATGGCGACTTATCTATCAATTTTTCGGCACATACTGTTTCTAAAAAAGGTAAAGCAATAAAATTAACAAAAATAGAATTTTCTATTTTAGAACTTTTTTTAAAAAATCGTAAAAGAGTATATAGCCTCGAACAAATTTATACTGCTGTGTGGGGAGAACACAATATCCTCAATGCTGAAAGCACGGTTTCTGTGCATATTAGTAATTTGAGAAGTAAAATTGAAGACGATGTTTCAGTACCGCAAATTATAAAAACTGTGTGGGGAGTAGGCTATCGTGTGGATTAAAAAGTTTTTTTCTTCTTTATATATTTCCATGTTCATTAAAATGACTGGTGCTGTTCTTATAAGTGTTTTTCTTTATCTTTTTTTAGATGATTTAGCTCATCAGTACATGCAGAAAGAACACACTGAACATTTATTTTTTCTTAGCGCGGAAAAGCATCACCTTTATGCGGGTTTAATTGCGCTTTTTGTTTTTTTTCTTCTCTCAATAGTGATTATTTTAAATTTGGTAAGCTATATCAAGATAATAGAAGAGGGAATCAGAGAATTACCCAAAGAAAATAAAGAACATACAATTCCTGTAAAAGGTAGTAGTGAGCTTGCACGTTTAGCAAAAAGTGTAAATGAGATTAAAGAAGAAATTTATAAAAAAAATGAAAAAGAAAGAGAAGCCGAACGTTCACAAAGAATGCTTATAACTAATATTTCTCATGACTTACGCACGCCCCTCACTTCGATTATTTGCTATTTAGATTTGGCAACACAAAAAATATCTTTAGAAAATGAAGAATATAGCTATGTCTCATCAGCGAGAAATTTGAGTTATCGACTAAGGAATCTCATTGGTGATTTATTTTTTTATAGCAAAATCATAAGTAAAGATATAAAAATGAACTTTGTAAAAGTAAATATTAATACTTTGCTTTATCAAATTCTTGAGCTTCAAAGAGAAAAAATTATTTTCAACAATTTAATTGAAGATTCAAACAAAGCTCAAACAGTCCTTGATATAGAGCATTTCCATAGAATAATCGATAATTTACTTGATAATGCAATAAAATATAGTGCTGAAGATAAAAAAATCACTCTTACAACATCTTACGTGAAAAACACTGTGGTAATAGAAATAGAAAATTACACAGATGAAGATTTATCAGATAAAATTCAACTTCTTAGTGAACGGTTGTATAGAGCTGATGAAAATAAAAATGAAATGTCTTCAGGACTAGGATTATCAATAGTCAAAGAATTATCTCAAAGAATGAAGATAGATTTTCAGCTTTTTTTTGAAAATAATGTAATCACAGCAAGATTGACATTTTCTAATAACTAATTGTTTTAATATGTTTCTTTCTTTTGCTTCAATTTCTTTAAACTTTCTTAATGATTTTTTTAAACTTTCTTAAACAAAAACTGAAAAATTTTTAAACTTTATCCTTTACTAATATAGCTGAAGCGAAAAACCTTGATAGTGCTTCTGCTCAAAACAACGACTTTCTAACATGTTTCCGTAGTTTTGTGTAGAAGTATTTCTAGAGTTTTGCTTTTTTTTGTTACACGAGTTTGATTATGCGAACTATATTAAAACATATCAATATATTTGGCTTAAGTAATAGATAGTTTTTAAAATAAAACATAGTAAAGGAAGAAATTATGAGAATTGCACTTACTGGAAACCCAAATAGCGGAAAGACAACTCTTTTCAATGCTATAACAGGTAAGGTAGAAAAAGTAGGCAACTGGGCAGGGGTTACAGTTGAGAAAAAAGAAGGTAAAATTAAAAGTAATCTAGCAAGTGGCAATGATTTAATTGCTGTTGACTTGCCTGGTGCATATTCAATGTCGCCATTTACATCTGAAGAGAATATTACAAGCAAATTTGTAAAAACTGAAAACCCTGATGTAATTATTAATATTGTTGATGCAACAAATCTTAGCCGTAGCTTGTTTTTTACCACTCAACTTTTAGAACTTGGTATTCCTGTTGTTATTGCTCTCAATAAAAGCGATTTAAATGAAAAGAAAGAAATTTCTATTGATATAAAAAAGCTTTCTCAAGCTCTTTCATGCCCTGTTATTCAAACAATTTCTACAAATTCAGACGCTAATGGCCACAAAGAACTTCTTTCGGCTGTTCTTTCAGCAAAAGGGAATGTACAAACAGCTCCTTATGTTGAAGCAAATACAGATTTATCTGATGAAAATGCTGTAAAAGCTTCTGATATAAAGCGCTATGACTTTGTAAATAAGCTTGTAAAGCAAGTTGAAATTCGTAAAACTGCAAGCAATAAGCAAACTTTTCAAGATTCACTCGATAGAATTTTAGCAAATAGATTTCTTGGCATTCCAATTTTTGCTGCTGTTATGTGGTGTGTTTTCTATATTTCACAAACAACTTTAGGCACAATGATTGCTGATTATTTAGTTGGCTATATAGATATGTTCTATGAATGGACAGCAATGCAACTTGGCGAAGATGTTTCACCTCTTACATCTTCACTTCTTCTTGATGGTATCATCGGCGGCGTTGGCGCAGTTGTTGGCTTCTTGCCTCTTATTATGGTTATGTTCTTCCTTCTTGCATTGCTTGAAGATTGTGGCTATATGGCAAGGGTTGCCGTTGTAATGGATAGATATATGAAAGTTGTTGGACTTTCAGGAAAATCAATTATTCCTATGGTTATTGGAACAGGTTGTGCTATTCCTGGTGTTATGGCAACAAGAACTATTAAAAATGAACGCCAAAGAAGAACAACAGCTATGCTAACACCATTTATGCCTTGTGGTGCGAAACTTCCTGTTATTGCTCTTTTTGCGGGCGTATTTTTTGCTGATGCTCCGTGGGTTGGAACATTGATGTACTTTATGGGGATTTTCCTTATTGTTATAGGTGCTTATCTTGTTATGCTTATTACTGGTCAAAAATATGCACGCTCATTCTTTATTATGGAATTACCTGAATATCAATTCCCAAGCATTTGGCGTGCAACTGTTTCAATGCTCTCACGCGGTAAAGCATTTATTATAAAAGCTGCAACAATTATTTTAGTGTGTAATGCTGCAGTTCAAATAATGCAAACTTTTGATTGGTCTTTCAATATTATTGCAGAAGGTGCTGAAAGCACAAGTATTTTAGCTTCACTTTCAAGCCCATTTGCTTTACTTCTTATTCCTTTAGGCTTTGGCACATGGCAATTAGCAGCGGCAGCAATTACAGGCTTTATTGCAAAAGAAAACGTGGTTGGCACTTTGGCTGTTGTTTATGGTATTACAAACTTTATTGATACAGAAGAATTAGCTTTAGTTGAAGGTGCATCAAATGTTGCACAAGTTATGGATTTATCACAAGTAGCAGCATTAGCATACTTAATGTTCAACCTTTTTACACCTCCTTGCTTTGCTGCAATCGGTGCTATGAATGCTGAAATGGAAAATAGAAAATGGTTATTTGCGGGCATTGGTTTACAATTTGCTACAGCTTTTGTTGTTTCTTTTCTTGTCTATCAAATTGGTTCATTTATGCTTTACGGAGCATTTGGCACAGGCTTTATTCCTGGACTAATTGTAGTTATTGCATTGCTTTCAGCTCTTGTATATCTTGTAAAGAAAGGTAATGATGATTCAAAAACTCATTTTCAGTTAGCAGCAGTAAAGTAAGTCTATTCGCTTTTTTCAATAAAAGTACTCCCAATTCATTTGCTGAGAATTTTTGCATTGCTTATGCATAAAGTTCTCAGCAAAAATTTTTTATAAAACTTGACAAAAATAGTGATGCGCTTTACAAAACATAAGTTAGAAAACACTAACCACATTTACCACATTGGTAACATTCTATATACATTTATGAGAGAATTTTATGCAAGCAAATAACAATATTATAACTTTAGCGCAATGCGAAATAGATAAAGAATATACTATAAAAGAAATTAATACGCATGGCGATAAAGAAATGGAAGCTTTTCTTTTTTCACTTGGCTGTTATGAAGGGCAAGCTATAACGATTGTTTCTAAGCTTCATAAAAATTATCTTGTAAGCATTAAAGATGCCAGATATAGCATAGATGAAGATTTAGCAAAAGCAATCATCATAGAAATAGAATAGATTATTGTGTATATTTTTTTAGCTCCACAAAACGCTTTATTTTACAGGCGTATATTTATAGCAGTTGCTAGGAATATACGCTTTTTTATAGTTAATAGTATACAAAAAAGCATAGAAATAGCTTTAGGAAAAAGCTAAATCTATGCCTCAGATTTATAGAATTCTAAAATCAATAGTAGTTTTTGTTTCTAATTTTTTTGATGTTTTAACGGTGCTTGCTTTGAAATTTTAGGAAGCATAGTTGCATAAATTTTGGTAAGTCTGCTTGCTAAATCGGTGATGTCTTTCGCTGCTTTTGAGTCAGGGTGTAAGCTAAGTAGTGGTTTTTGTCGGCGAACGGAATCGCTAATTTTCGGGTCACTGTGAACAAAACCTAAATAAACAGGTTTTACTTCTAAGAATCTTTCACAGGCAACTGCAAGTCTATCATACACATCTTTTGCTTCTTTTTGTGAATCTGCTTGATTTACAACTACTAAAAATTCATTCACTTGCAAGTTTGTTTTCAAAACTTTTATAAGAGCATAAGCATCTGTAAGTGAAGTTGGCTCTGGTGTAAGAATAATAAGGCGAATAGCCGCCATTGCAGCAAAATATTGCACTGAATCACTAATACCAGCGCCTAAATCAAGCAAGAGCATTGAATAATCTTTGAAAGCTGGTTCAATTGTTTTGAGGAGATTTTCGCTTTCTTCAAGAGTCATATCAGCAAGTTCAGAAATGCCTGAAGTTGCAGGAAGTAGAGAAAATTTATTTTCAGAATTTAGGCTTTCTTGCATAAGTGGAACAAGGGCTTCATTTGCTGAAATTTTTCCTTTAAGAACATCATTGATATTATATTCAGGTGCAATTCCTAAAAGAACGTCAAGGTTTGCAAGACCTAAATCGCAGTCAAGTAAAAGTGTAGAGCAGTGATCCTTTGCAAGGGCATAACCAATATTCAAGGCGATATTACTTTTACCAACGCCACCTTTACCACTCATTATTGCAATACTTAAAGCTTTATTTTCAATGTTTGACATAGTATACCTATTATTTTTTAGAGCGTTCCAAAAAAGAGAAATTGTTTTTCGTGTGCTTGAACCAAACATTTAGCTTGGTTTTGCCTAATTTTTTCAGCATCAAGTTCATTTGTTTGTGTTTGGAATTCTTTAGTTTTTTCTTGAATTGTTTCTAAGAATGATTGTGGGCTGATGTTTGCAAAATCAACTTCAAGTGTGAACCATTCTTTATATTCATTTTGTGTTGAAATTTCATCCCAAATTTTTTTTTCAGCAGTAGGGATACAGCGCACAAGCGCAAGGCATTGTGCATTATTTTCAAAATATTCTTTATCTAAGGAGTTATTCAAAGCATAGTTTCGAATGAGTTCTTCAAAGAAATCTAATTCTTTAGGGAGGTCAATATATTTATTCTCTTGAGGCATCTTAGAATCCTTTTCCTATAGATTTTTAGTCAATTTTTTTATCGCTTTCATAGTTGAAAAGTAAAAAATCGTTGATAAAAGGGAGAATATTTCCATCAAGCACCGCATCAACATCAGTAAGAGCTGTGTTTGTTCGATGATCTTTTACAAGTCTATGCGGTTGCAAAGTATATGAGCGAATTTGGCTGCCGAAGGCAATAGCATTCTTTCCAGCGTAATCTGCTTGTTTTACTTGATTTCTTTTTTGTTGTTCATGTTCGTATAAGCGAGCTTTCAATAAACGCATAGCTGAGTCTTTGTTAGAGTGCTGTGATTTATCGTTTTGGCATTGTGCAACTATTCCTGTTGGAATATGCGTAATACGAACGGCGGATTCAGTTTTATTTACGTGCTGACCACCAGCGCCAGAAGCCCTGTATACGTCAATGCGTAAATCGCTTTCTTGAATATCAATTTTAATATCGTCGCCAATATCGGGTAAAACATCAACAGAAGCAAATGAAGTGTGCCTTTTACCAGAAGCATCAAAGGGGGAAATTCTTATAAGACGATGAATACCTTTTTCAGATTTCAAATGCCCATAAGCGTAAGGTCCTGAAATGCGGATAGTAACGCTTTTTATGCCAGCTTCATCACCTGCAAGATAATCAAGAATTGTAGCTTTATAGTTTTTACGATCAGCAAATCTATAATACATTCTTTCAAGCATTTCAGCCCAATCTTGCGCTTCAGTACCACCAGCGCCAGGGTGAATTTCTAAAATTGCATCTTTTATATCGTCTTCACCTGAAAGTAGAAGAGCAAGCTGAGTGCTTTTGATGTTTTCTTGCAAGAGGTTGATAGCTTCATCTAAAGAAATAAGCGCGTCTTCTTCGCCTTCTTCAGCAAAGTGCAACCATTCTTTTGCATTATTATAACTTTCTTCAAGCTTGGTATAATCGGCAAGGTTTGCTTCAAGTAAACTTTTTTCACGAAGAAGAGCCGTCATTTTTTCGGTGGAATTCCAAATTTCAGGCTTACTTAAATCTTCTTCTGCTTTTTTTAATTGTGTTTGTATGCCACAAACGTCAAAGCCTCCTCCATAGTGAGAGGAATTCTGTTTCAAATAATTGAAAATTTGATTTTAGCTCAACAACTTGTAGCATTAATACAATCCTTTTTCCGCTTTTTTGCGTGTAAAGTATACAATACATAAAAAGGCAAAAAAGAGCAAGTTCATAATAGGGCTAATTAAATGGTAAATTTTATGGTAAATACTTTTTTGGCTTGTGTAATGAACATTTATAGAAAGTGTTTCATCCGTAAAAAGTTTTGTGTGTGCAAGAATTTGCCCGTATGGATTTATGCCTGCTGTTATGCCAGTATTTGTTGCACGCACCAGATATCTATTCTGTTCAAGCGCACGTAAAGCTGAAATATCAAGATGCTGTTTTGCCGCTGAACTATAGCCATACCAAGCGTCATTGCTGATATTTACTAGCACTTGTGCACCTTCTTCTACTTGAACTTGAGCAAGATCAGAAAAAGTTGCCTCATAGCAGATAAGCGCAGCAATAAGCGGATTATCTTTATGCATTATGTGTTGAAGAGGTTTTTGATTTTCTTTAGGCGTAAAACCACCAATTCCTTGTAAGAAAGGTTTGAGAATTTCAAAATCTAGGAAAGGGGGAACGTATTCTCCAAATGGTAAAAGATGTTGTTTTGAATAAATATTTTCACTTGGAATTTCAGGAGTATTTGATTTATCAATAGCTATTTCTTCGAGTGGTGGAATTAAAAAGAGTGAATTGTAAAGATAGACATTACTCTTTTCAATATCGTAAGAAACACCGCCAATGAGAAAAGTAAGATTATATTTTGTTGCTAAATCATAAAATCTTTGTAAATATTCTTCTTCATCTTGTAAAAAGAAAGGCATAGCAGTTTCAGGAAAAACAACAACTTTTATATCACGCCTAACTTTTTGAGCTTTTAAAATACCTTCTTCTGTAAGCTTTAGATATTTATCAATAGTTGTTTCTTGCATGTCTTTATTCCACTTCACATCTTGTGATAAATTACCTTGCACAAGAAGATAATATTCTGATGATGACGAAAGGGTAGAGTGTGAAATTCTAAAAAATCCAGCAAACACAATACCAAGAAGTAAAACTAAAGCAATAAGTTGTACATGCTTTTTTCTAATAACAAGCGCACAACCAATAAAGGCATAAAAAGCTGAAAGCCCTGTTGCACCAATAACACTCGCACCTTGAACCAGAGCAGGAAAACTTGCAAGCCCCGCTGAAATATTTAGCCATGTAAGCCCTGTAAGGAAGTATGAGCGAAAATCTTCAAGCGCATACCATAATAGACCAGCAAAAATTAGTTTAAACCAAATATTAAACTTCTTTGCCTTTTGCATAAGGTAAGAAAAAACAGCCCCATAAAAACCAATATATAAGCCAGCACAAATAGGAATTGGCACAGCAAGCGCCCATGGAAAATAACCATAATAATGCACTGGAATTGCAAGCCAATACAGCGCAAGGCTAGCTCCAAGCGTTGCACATAATAATCCATATTTAAAAGCTTGCCTTGCACTTGTTGCGTGCATTGCAATAAGATAGAGTGCTGAAGGGTAAAAAAGAATAAGTAAAGGAATATGTATAATAGGGTTTGCTGTTCCTAAAAATAGTGAAATAGCGCCCATTATTACATAGAGTAATAGTTTTTGATTTATTCTTTTGTACACTTTGTTACCTGTTTTTAAAGGGATTTAGGAAGCAAGAGCAATTTCTTTAGCTTTTGTATAGTCAAATTTGCCACTTCCCAAAATAGGTGCAGCCTTGAGGTTGATGATTTTCTTCGGTGTCCATAATGATGGTAAACCTAAGCTTGCAAAATGAGTGGCAATTTTACCCGTTGTTATTTCGTTTTTCTCAACTAAAAGCACGAGTGTTTCGCCCTTTTTCTCATCAGGAATGGAAACAATGCCATAAATAGTATCAGCTAATAGAGTGTTCAATGCTTGCTCAACAGCAGCAAATGAAACCATCTCGCCACCAATTTTTGCAAAGCGTTTTGCTCTTCCTTTAATATAGATGAAGTTTTCAGCATCAACATCAACAATATCGCCTAAATCATGCCAACCATCTGGCGGTGCATCTAAAACACCTGGGTTAGAATGGCGCATATAGCCGAGCATAATATTGTCGCCTTTTATGTGAAGATTTCCGCCAGTTTCAATGCCTTCAATCTTTTCAAGTTTATATTCCATACCAGGCATAAGCTTGCCAACACTGTGTTTTCTTTTATTTGCAGGTGTATTTACACTTACAACAGGCGAGGTTTCCGTTGCACCATAACCTTCTAAAATAGTAGCATTAAATTTTGAAGAATAGGTTTCAAGAGTGCTCTGGCGTAATTTTTCAGCGCCTGCAATAATATAGCGAGCATTAAAGAAATCGTAAGGTTTGCCATATCTTGCATAACCTGTAAGGAAAGTATCTGTTCCACAGAGGAAAGTTGATAAGCTTTCATAAAAGAGTTGTGGAACTATTCTGTAATGCAGTGGTGATGGATATAAAAATACACGCATTCCATTTAAAATTGGTAATAATGTGCCAACAGTAAGACCAAAAGTGTGGAAGATTGGTAAGCAGTTGAAAAATCTGTCGGCAGTGGTAACAGTAACAATAGAAAGCACTTGCTCGTGGTTTGCTTTTACATTTCTGTGCGACATCAATACTGCTTTTGGCACGCCTTCAGAGCCAGAAGTAAACAAAATAGCGCACGGATCTTGCGGATCTAGTTTTGGCACTTTTAAAAATAAAGTGTTGTAGACTGCTTTTAGCTTTGAGCCAAGGCTCACTTGCTTTGCTACATCTTCAAGGTAAATTACTCGAATATTAGCGCTTTTTATAGCTTTTACAAGATCGCCTAATTCAGCAACTTGAATAAATTTTTTAGAAGTAACAACAGTTTTCACTAATGAAGTTTGGCAGGCAACAACAACAGCATTTGGCCCTGACGAGAAGTTTAGCATTGCTGGAACGTGCTTATACAGATGAAAACCAAAAAAAGCCACAACACAAGCTAATGAATTTGGTAGCATAAGACCGACATGTTTTTCTTTTGGGAAGATTTTATGCAAGGTTGCGCCAAGCGCTTGAGCTTTTAGGAATAAAGTTTTGTAATTGATAACATTTCTATCTTGATCTTCGGCAATTTCTTTGTTCTTGCCTATCATTTTAATGCTTTGCACGAGGGAATCTAAAATGCTTACATCTAAATTTGAATTTCTGTAGCGTAAATCAGACATAATAGAATGAAGCTGAGAAGCAAGAAGTTTTCTTTTTTCTTTAAAAGAGGCGTGCGAATGTTCTTCAATTTCTTGCAGTGGAAGAATAGAAAGCGTAATTTTAGGAAAAGTAAATAGGCGAGTGTTGTGATGAAAATAAGAAAAAGGCGAAAAATGTGCACCATCAATAAGAATAGGCAATAACTTAGCTTTTGTTTTAGTTACAATAAGCGCAGTTGCTTCATAAATTTGCATAAGTGCAGGATTTGTATCAAATTGTTTGTCATGAAAAACAAGGCAGTGCGAATGTTCTTTGAGCGCATGAACTATTTTTTTTGTAGAAATTGGTGAAGTGAAGTCAATCTCAATAACGTTTGAAAGAGCGTAAATAGGGTCTAGATACCATTTTTTTGGGATATTTGTATCAACAAATATAGTAATCTTTTTAGGTAGAAACGCTGCAATAAGGATAGGGTCGAGTAAAGATGATGGATTAATAACATAGAGAACTTTCTCGTCATTTTGAGGATAGTTCTCTATGCCATCTATTTTTACTCTATATAATAATTTTAAAATTAATTTAGTTAAAAGCTTTTTTAACATTTTCCCTCCAGAAGCGTGCGCTGAAATCTATAGATTTAGCTAATAATCGATTTTTAATGCGCAACATTCTAAGAAGGTGGAAGTTCTTTCTTTGCAGCTTCAATACCAAGAGCTTGCTCTCTGGCTTCTATCTTTTCTTGTTCGGCTTTTTTTCGAGCGAGAATCTTATTAAGTCTTTGTTGTTGCACTTCTTCTCTTTGTTGCTTAGCAGTTTCTAGCATATTTTCACGCTTCTTGTCAAAAGTTAAGCCAGTCGTTAATATTGATATGCCAAGGGCGCTTGCAGAAATAACGCTGATAAGCACTGTTTGCAATTCCCAGAAGTTTAATTTGATGGTTCTTTGCAGGCCTGCAAGACCTAAAGCATCGCCATAGAATGTAAGCACTGGAACAGCAATAAAGCAAATAACAAGAGCAATAATTTCAATAATTAAAAATGTTTTTGAAAGGATGAGCCCGAATAAAGTCACATCTCGTATAGTTTTAATTGTTTTTAGTTGATTGTGTAAGTTTACAAGCAATTCATTAAGAGGTTCTATGTAGCCATGAGCTTGTTTGAAAATATCAGGTTCATTAAAGTTTGCAGCAAATGCCCAATTGAGAATTGCAGCGCATTCATTGAAGTCCTTATTAAAACTACGTAAAGCATGAGGAAAAGGAAACCACGAAGCTTCATCGCGTATGCTTTCTAAATTGCTTAAAAACGATTTGAAAGAGTTTTTCAAATCTTGCAATTCTCGTGTTTTTAGTCTTTCTAAATCATCCGCAAGAATAGGTGAAACGTTCACAACTGTTCTGTAAGCAAGATAGTTTCTTACATCTAATGCATCGATAAGCTCTTGAATTTTTTGACGTAATATTGAAGCAATAGGATGTTCAGGGAAAAACCAAGAATCAAGATCATACATAAGATTGAGAACTTTTGTTTTTTCAACAGCAGATTTATCTAAAGAATCAAGCCATAGAGGGTAAAGCATAGCCATAATAGGAAGATGCCCTCTTTCAAGTTCAGGGTCTAGTAAAATTTTGTTGAAGTATAGAGGTTTTTCTTTAATAAGCTCAAGAATTTCATTTTGTTGTTGCTCGGCAAAACCCATTTTGACGTGGCAGGCTAGAATTCGATAAGTAGGGTCAGCCCAATAAGGAAGAAACTTTACGGCACTTGTGTAATAATCCATCGCTTCTTCATATTGTAAAAGAACTTCATGAACTCGCCCAATTAAAAAGTAGTGCCATGCTTGATGCAGAATTGAGCTAGTGTAGCTTTCTGCTTCTTTCCAATAGGTTATAGCTTTTTGGTAGTCGTTTTTTTCTATGGCAATAAAACCGAGCAGAGATTTTATTCGCCAATCTCTTGCATTTTTATTGAGAGCATTCAAGGCTTCTTTTTCCAAAGAAGATAAGTCTTTCTGATCAATGCCAATCATTTTATTAAGTAAATCCCAGCATTGGCTGTTTTCACGATAGGCATTTGCATCAAGAGTTGCGTCAATTTCCTTGCCCGATAAAGCCCAAATTCTATCAGCATTACGTGGTTGCAAGTAGGAATTGATATTGAAAACGCCTTCAAGAACTTGTGTTTGAAGATTATCAGCCTCAAAAAATTCTTGATAAGCTTTTATTCCTTCTTTTTGAAGCTGAATTTCAATAGAACGATAGGTTAGATTTATTGTGTCTATATCAATATTATTAAAATCTTCCCAAAATGAGGTGCTTGTTTCTGGCAATTTTTTACTTGGGCACGATGATGTTTCATGTGACTTCATTCCACAGTAAAAACAGCTAAGATGTTTTCCTGCTACAAAAGAATCAGGTAAAAGCACTGAAATTCTATTTGCTTGCACTGAATAACTGTCATGCACAACTGTGCACCACTGAGTAATATTACCTTTTGCGCTTGAGAAGTTTAAATCTTGAATATGAAAACCTTCACCAAGTAAATAAGCATTGCGGTAATTGATATAAGGAAAGTTAGGTGTAAGATTATCCCATTTTACATCAATTTTTTGTGGTAATTCGTTGTTAAAAGTTAAGCCTTTTTTATCAACAATAACACTTACACATGGCCAATATTTCTCAGGATTATTATCCTTCATACCAAAAAGTGTTTGGATAAGTTCTTTCGTCCAACTTCTTAGTGTTGTGAGATTTTCTAATGGTACAATTAGATAAGTATCAAATAATGTATATTTAAGTTTTAACTTTTGTAAAATAAGCTCAACTTCAGCAAACATTGAACGCCAACCATGCTGGAATTTTTTATCTAAAGGCGAGCCTAGAGGGTGCACTATGCAATACCAACCTTGTGAGGATGAGTAAGGCAAGCGTGAATTTGCGCTGAGTAAAACCCATTTTTCCTTTGTAAGAGTAAGCGCTTCAAAATCAGGATTATCGTCACGGCGTTCTTGATAGTTTATTCCAGGATAGACATGTCCTGCTTCTTGCAATTTTGGGTGAACTAGGGTAAGAATCTTATCACGAGGTGCTTGCAATTCTTGTTTTTTGAATTTATCGTCAAGCTGAAGAGAAAGATTTTTTTGGCTGTCAACAAGCAAAGTTGCCGGAAATGCTTCAAGGATTATTGACATTGGATTATATTGAGCCCACACAGTTAACTTTGCTAAAGCTAAAAGAACTTCTGTGGAAAAGAAAAACCACATGCTTTGTTCGTGCTCAGTTGAAACAGGTAATCCGCCATAGTCTTGAAGAATTTGCGTAACGGAAGAGTCTAATTCTCCATTCCAAACAAGCCAAATAGCAAAGCCTTCAGTTGAGATGGAAAGATTATTTTCATCTGGGATAGTGAATGAATTTGTGATAGTGGAAAGCTTTTTCATTGTTCACCTTTCAAGAATTATTACCTTATACTTATTATAACATCAACTATAAAAAGTTGAAAGAGGAGTTTTATTATGGATATTAGCAAAAAAGTTGCAGAAATTAAACAATTACCAGGTTTTGAAGAAAACGTAGGCATGATTCTTATACACAATGGAACCGTGAGAGCATGGTCACGTAATGACCATTCTAAAGTCTTATCGGTAAAAGTGCAACCAAACCATAGGCGTATTCAAGAAATTTGTGAAGAATTTGAAAAAAGAGAAGGAATTTTTAAAGTTTTTGCTCATGCTGAAGAAGGTGAATTGAAACCATCAGATGATTTATTATTCCTTATCGTTGCTGGTGATATTCGTGAAAACGTAAAATCAGCACTTTCTGATTTGCTTGATACAATCAAAAAAGAAGGCGTTACAAAGCAAGAAATTCTTGCATAATTATTAATTTTAGGGGGGATGCTATCTCTTTTTTCAAACTAATGAAAGAAAAAATAGCTTTACCCCTAATACAAATAAAAAAATATTCGAAAAAGTGTTTATCTATAAAGTTTTACAATAAGAAAAGTTTTTAACATAAATTAATTCTACTGATAGAGAATCAGAAAAGGGAAATATTATGGAATATACAATGATTGAACAAATAATTAAAAGCGATCTTGTTTATAATAGAAATGAAAGACTTATTATTAGAGAACTTGAAAAAATGGTAAAGAATGGCGATACACGCCTTTCAACATTTTCAGAAAAAGATATTCGTGATATTTATGCTTTAGCGAACAATCAGCTTATGCCAAAATACGTCCAAAAAGGTACAATTGTTGTACAAAATGATGTAAGCAAAGAAGATGTTGAGATGGCAGTTGAAAACGCTATTGATATTGTATTCAATAACCCTAAGGAATAACAAAATAAATTTCCTCAAGAAAAAAACTTGTAAAAAATCATAAAATAGCCTAAATGAATATTAAACTTTTGGTGAGGCTTTATGGAAATCAACTATTTTGATATTGCAGTAGTTATTATTCTGCTATTCTTTACAGTACGTGGTGCGCTTCGTGGTGTTATTGATGAATTGACAGGTCTTGTAAGTATTGTTGCAGGTTTTTTCTTTGCACGCCAATATTCAGCACAAGTTGCAGAACACTTACAAGCTTTTTTACCTGAACAGTGGCTTATTCCAGCTGCTTTTGCTCTTATATTTTTTGTATGTATAGTTGTTGTTGCTCTTCTAGGCTATTTTTTGAAAGCTATTCTAAACGCTCTTTTTGTGGGCTTTTTGAATAATCTATTTGGTTTGATTGTAGGCTTTTTGAAGGGTTATGTAATTTGCATCTGTATAGCTTACCTTTTCTTACTTTTCTTTGGTGGGCATGAAATTGCAAATTCAGCTTATACAATGCCTTATCTGAAATATGGTATTGAATGGTTAGACCAAAACATCCCATTATAATTTTCTAAGTGCTTTACTTTTTAACACACTTCATTATTTAATTTTTTACTGTAGGTTTATATGTATAATAGCGAAAAAACACAAAAAGCTTTTGACAGAGTACAAGATGTTATCGAAAAATTACTCGATCCTAAAGGCGGTTGCCCTTGGGATAAAGAACAAACTCCTGACACGATGACAGAATATCTCATTGAAGAATGTTTTGAATGTGTTGATGCTATTCGTCAAAATAAACCAGCACATGCCCTTGATGAAATGGGCGATTTGCTTTTTAATCTTATCTTTGTAGCGCACAGATATAGCGAACAAAATAAATTTGATATCTCTGATGTTCTTAATGCTGCTGCTGATAAAATGATTCGTCGTCATCCTCATGTTTTTGCTGATGTAAAAGTTGAAAATAAAGAAGAATTGATGGCAAATTGGGCTGAAATTAAAAAGCAAGAAAAACTTCAAGAAGGCATTGAAACAAAGGGCGTATATACTAGCCTTGTGCGTAATTTACCTCCTTTAACAAAAGCTTATCGCGTGCATGCAAAAGCGGCTCAAGCAGGGTTTACTTGGGAAAGTGATGATGAAGTTGAACAGCAAGTAGAAGCAGAATATCTTGAACTATTTGATGCGCTTCAATCAAAAAATCCTGAAGCAATTGAGCACGAACTTGGCGATATGTTCTTTACTTTAGTAGAACTTGGCAGAAGAAAAGGCATTAAATCTTCACATGCAACTGATAAAGCAACACTAAGATTTTTAGAACGTTTTGAAGCAATGGAAGCATTGGCAAAAGAACGTGGGCTTGAGTTTGAAACTTTAAGCTTAGATGAAAAAGATACCTTGTGGAATGAAGTGAAACAAAATCTTGCAAAATAATTGTATGCAATCTTCTTTAAGATTTTTATTTTTTAGCTTTTTTATAAGCATTCTTCTACACTCAAATCAGCAAAAAGCTTTTGCAGACGATTTTTCTGTAGGTGTTGAAAACCAATATCTTTCAGTGAGCTATGATAATAGTTATCTTGATGTTGTTTTTTGGTATCCTACTTTTGCCAATACAAGATATAGAAAAATCGGTTTAGAGGGTAAAAGTTATAATGTTGCATTAAATGCTCGCCCTTTATCTATTTTTGAAAATCAACTGATTGTTGATGAAATAAGTGATAAAGAAAAAAAAGAAATTGAAATTATTGAAAGTGAGCAAGTTCCACAAAAACTTCCTTTGCTAATAATAAGCGCACCAAGCTATGCAAATAGTCAAACATACGCAACTTTAGCGCATGCCTTTGCAAAGAAAGGTTATTTAGTTGCCTCAATCATCCATGTGGGAGATTGGCAGCACGATATGCGCTATACCTTTACTGCAATTCAAAATCCTTTACGTGCACTTCACTTAAAAATAGTAGGTGAGTATTTTTTAGCCCAGAAAAAATTTAATATTGATGAAGAAAATATTTCATCAATTTCTTTTCAAGAAACAGCTTTAGCTCCGCTTATGACATATGGTGCAGCTTGGAGCGAAGAAAATTATACTAATTTTTGTGAACAATTTTCTGAAGATAAGCTCTGTAAATCGCCTTTAAAGCAGCAAATAGAAAATATCTATGAAGATGTTGAATATTATGACGCTGCTATCGAAGAAGCAAAAGAATTTTATCTTATAGAAAGCGAGCGCGTAAAAAAAGAAAATGAAGTTTTAGAAAAAGCATGGCAACTTGCTGTAGAAAAAGCAGAAAAAATGTCAGAACCTCTTCCGCCTGAGCCAGAATGGCTTGCACTTCCTAAAGAAGTAAAAGAGATTGATGCGTATTTTCCTTTTATAAAAAATTTCATTTTTATTGAACCAAATTTTACTTTTCTTTTTGATTTTCAAGAGCATAATGATTTTGATGAGCAATCATTGAATATTCATTCTTTTTCTCTTGAAAATAAAGAAAAAAATAATGCAGAAGAGTTTTTAACTCAAATTTATAGTTCTCGAGTAAAAGAACATAGTTTTACTGGAGAGGATTTTCTCTTACTTACAGATAGATGCACAAATGCTGAAAAAAATGATTATTCAATTGTTTGTGCACGTATTGATGAAGAAAATCATGCTGAAATTATAAATTCTTTTGTAGAAAAAATTGATAGTGTTTTAAGATAAAACAGGGAGTATTTATGTCGTTTGTTGCTGGTGGTCGCACCAATGCACGTTGTTCACGTTGTAAGGATGTCACAAGTCATGTGGTTATCGTAGTTGTTGATAACATGCCGGTTAAGGTAGAATGTTGTGCTTGTAGAAGTATTCATAAATATTATGCGCCGGAAGTAGCAAAGAAAAAGAAAGAAGAAGGGCCTTTACGTGTGCGCTCTGATCAATCAAGAGAAAAAGCAGTTGAAAACGCTTCAAAACGTGCAACAATTTCTTCAGCAACGTCTTCAACTTCATCAACAAGCCGTTCAAGCGCTAAAAAATCTGCGCCAAAAAATAGTGAAGAAGTAAGAGCTTTATGGCATCAAAAAATGGCTAAAAGCTTTGCAGAAGCTAAAACTTATAGAATGGATTTATCAGTGAAAGTTGGTGATACTATTGAACACCCTGTGTTTGGTTCAGGCATTGTGCAAACTATTGTTGCAACTGATAAAGCAGAATTTCTTTTTGCAGAAGGCATAAAACTTCTAAAGTGCGATACTAAGTAAAAATAATTTTGGAGAAACCTTGAATCTCTTGATTATAAGTAGATAAAATCTTATGATAAGAAGCTAAAATATATTTCATTTTTCAAGCACTAAAATTAATGCTTGACAAGTGAGAGAAAAGCGTCTAAATAAGTATTTCGCGTGGAGCGGTGTCCGAGCCGGCCGAAGGAGCTCGCCTGCTAAGTGAGTATACGGGTAAAACTGTATCTAGGGTTCGAATCCCTACCGCTCCGCCATCAAGCTATAGTAATTATTATATATATTACGAAAAAATGTCCTCTAATTCTAGTGAGTTAGGGGACTTTTTTTGTGCCATAGTATCCGACAAAAATCCACTAGATACCGTACGGCCACCGTATAGCAAACTGGACAACTGCCGAAAATGTGCTATAGTGACGCAAAACTTATACGGTGGAGTGTGAAAAGCATGGCGTTATCAGCATTACAGGTCAAACAGCTTAAACCAAAAGAAAAAATATATACGGTTTCTGACGAAAAAGGATTACTCATCGAAGTGTCACCAAAAGGTGGTCGCTGGTGGAGGATGAGATATTGGATAAACAAAAAAGAATACAGATTATCTTTAGGAACATATCCTGAAACAAGTCTTGCAGAAGCAAGAATGAAAAGAGATGAATTGCGTGTTCAAATTGCTAAAGGCATAAATCCTGCGGAGGAAAGAAAAGAAATCAAAGCACAAGAAAGTGGTGTGTATCATTTTGAAACTGTTGCAAAAACTTGGGTAGAAAAACAAAAAAATAGGTGGACAGAGGGGCATACCGAACTAACATTAAGACGTTTAGAAATGCACATTTTCCCTTATCTTGGCAAAACTCCAATTAGCCAAATAACAGCCCCTGAACTTTTAAAAGTTCTTCAAATAATAGAAAAAAAGGGTGCTTTAGAAGTTGCTAAAAGAGTTCGTGGTATTTGTTCAATGGTGTTTAGATTTGCTATTGCAACAGGCTATGCAGAAAGAGATGTTGCACAAGACTTAAAAGGTGCTTTAACTCCACCGCCAATAAGACATTTTGCGACAGTTACCGACCCTAAAAAAGTAGGTGAATTATTAAGAGCTATGGACTCATGTGAAGCACATTATCCAATATATTGTGCATTACAATTATCAGCTTTATTATTTGTAAGACTGGGGGAATTGCGTTACGCAGAATGGGAAGAATTCGACCTTGAAAAGTGTGAATGGCGTATACCTGCCGAAAAAACAAAGATGAGAACAACCCACATTGTACCATTAGCAAGTCAAGTAATGGCATACTTAAAAGACTTACAAAAGCTAACAGGGCAAGGAAAATATGTATTTCCATCAACAAGAAATAAAACTCGTCCAATGTCAGAAAATACTATAACTGCTACACTTAGACGAATAGGTTATGCACAAGGCGAAATGACAGCGCACGGATTTAGAGCAATGGCTTCAACTTTGCTCAATGAACAAGGTTGGAATAGGGACGCAATCGAAAGACAGCTAGGGCATAGCGAAAGAAATAAAATTCGAGCCGCTTATAACTATGCAGAATTTCTACCTGAAAGAAGAAAAATGATGCAAGCATGGGCTGATTATCTGCAAGAGTTGAGAGAGAGTAAATAATAAATGATATAGAAAGGATAGCTTCGGTTATCCTTTTTTTCGTTTAATTAAGAGAACCCACTTTTACAAATAAAAAGTGGGTTTTTAGCTAAAATGTTACCTTGCGTGTGCTTTGCCAAGTGCATAAAATGTGTTGTAGGTCGATTTATATTTTTCTTTTGTGCAATCAATAAAGAAATTGCTTTTCGACTTCAATATATTTTTTATGGCAATTTGTTTTCTTATCAACGTTTTGATATAGCTCATAAGCCAACAATAGAAACATAACAAGATCAAGAGCTTTATGCGTTTTATAAGGAGGATATACAATCATACTTCCCCCTAAATTGTTTGAAAATTATCTGAATTTTCTTCGTAGAAAGTTTCATCTTGATTTTCTTGTTTTTCAACAATTTTATCTTCAGAATATTCTTCACTCTTTCCTGCTTTATAGCCAGCGTAGTAAGCTGAACCAAGAGCACCTGCAACAAGTCCACCTGTAAAAATAATAATTTCTTTTAACATATTTTTATCCTTCTTTATATGTGATAGTGCTAGTATACATACTATCATTCCAAAATTTGGAATTTTAAAGAAGAATATATTAATACCTATTTAAAGAATTCTGCAATTCTTTTTTCACCTTTTCTCTAAGATGTAGAGGACTTATAAGTTCGGCTTCTTCGCCATAACCGAGAACCCACTTCACTACTTCAAGTTCTGACTGTGCGCTCATAGTGAGAAGGGTAGAACCGTCTTCTTCTAGGGTAAATACTTGGTCAGAACTCCATATTTTTTCTTCTATAATATTTGAAGCAGGTGGATAGAATTTCATCTGTACTTCAAAAGGTTCTGTTTGCATAGCCATACCAAAATATTTATTTTTTTCTTCTTCTGGGAATGGCATTTTATAAAATTCTTTTTCACTGATTGAACGACAAGTAAGCCAAATTTCCTTAATTCTGTGCAGAGCAAAAGTTATAGGTTTTTGAAGTTCAACTTTCCCTTTTTCATTTGTTTTCCAAGCTCTTATATATAGGCCATCATGGTAAACAAGAATTCTTACAGGCACAAAAGCATGAATTTTCTTTTCTGTTTTTCCTTTTGCTACGTACTCTATTTCAAGCACAGAATAAGAGTGTATAGCCCTTATAATTGTATCAAGAATTTTGTCGTAATTGTTATAGTCAATTCGCCCCATTGCAAGAGTTTTTGCAATGTTTGTAGTAGTTTGTGCTTCATCAGTCATTAAGTTTGCTTTTGCACTTGCTTGGCTGAGAAGATCTTTTTGTTTTTGTGGCAACATATCAAGAAGAAAATCTCTGCAAAAAAGTAGCTGTTGAATTTCTTCTGGTGTAAAGCGAATATTTGTGCGTGTTGGAAGTTTAATTTTGTAACAATTTTGCCTACCACGTTTCGATACCTCAATTTGTAAGATACCACTCGTATCTAAATAATCTATCTGGCGTAAAATTGTTTGTTTTGAGCACTTGATTTCGTGTTCTAATTCTTTAAGAGTATATTCTTTTTTATTGAATAAAAATAATGAAAGTAAACTTAGTGTTTTATCTGATGAAGTTGATTCTGCATCCCATTTTTTCGCCATGGTTTTGCTCCATAAGTTAAAGGAATTACTTTTCTTAAATATGTATAAGTTGTAAGAATATGTCAAGCTTCAAAGAAGAATAAAGGCAAGCAAATTCCTTTATATAAAATTTTTCTAATTTAGAAGCACTTTTTGTTTTGCCTTAGCCAAGACATCTAATATTTCTAACCAAGTTTCTGTTCCTTCTAAACGTTTTTCAACTTCTTCAAGGTTTTTTAGTTTAATATCTATACTTTCTTCTTCTTTCACGCATTGAGAGGTATCAGAATTTGAAAAATCGGGCGTATCTTTTGCTATTTTTGCCCCTGATAGTTTCTGCTTTATTTTAATTATTTTTCTTACTGCTTCAAGGTTCCTCTCTGGTGAACCTAAAGGAGCTCTTGTTTCTTCTGTTGAGATATTTACATCTTCTTCTGTTTCTTGAAATTGAGTTTGTTGGTTTACTTTTGCTTCATCAACTTCATCAGGTAAGTCTTTGTCTGAAATCTCTACTTCTTCATTTTTAGAATGAGTATAACTTGAAAGACTTTTCTTCTCTCTTTCTTGTTTTGCCATTGAAATTGCTGCTGTTGCAAAAATTCCAACTACGCCTACAATTGCACCGCCTATAAAATAACCTAATTTATTCATAGTTTGCTCCTATTTTTATCTTTGTTTTTAAACTCTATGAGCAAATATATAGGATTATCTTTCCATAATTTGGAAAGATAGAGTTGTTTTTTAAAGGTAAGTATAAAAAATGTAGTTTTAACTTTTACACAGAATGATGTGAGGGCATAAGAAATAGAATAACTTTAAGTGCGAAAAGGTATATTGACGAATATTGATAAAAGTATTAAAATAATAATAGCTCTAACTTTAAAGATTAGAATGTTTTTATTTGTTTTCCATATTTTGGAATGATAGGATTGTATAATGCCTTATGAATTTGAAAGTGCTGTGTTTTGAGCCAAATTCTTTGTATAAAGATTTTCAAATACATGAAAAAAGGTATGAATATCTACTTGCAATGCTTTCACCATATACAAAGCTACAAACACTCCCGGTTCTTGCTTGGCATTTTCAACTTCATAAATATTTCGTAAATGGTATTGCGCACTTGTTGCAACTTGCTGTTGTGAAATCTGTAAATGCTTCCGAGCATAAGCAAAAAAGAGACCAAATATTGCTTTTGGGTTTACTTCTTTGGGGAGTGTAAAATCTGAAAGAAAGTTTAAAGATTTTGTGTTGCCAATCTGTTCAAAGTCGAGCTTATTTGCAAGTTCTTGGAAAAAGTTTCCTGCATTTCCGCCAGAAGCTAGAATAAGGCGTAAAGCAAGGCTAACTCCTGCTTGAGTCTTCCCTTTCTCGATTTTCCGCAGATTAGTTGGATTGAAACCAGTCAATAATGACAATTGCCATTGCGAGATATTGTTCATCATTCGCAAGTCAACAAGCTGATTTCCAAATATAAGTTTCTCTTTTTCCATACTTATATTTTAGCATACAGTTGACTTTTTTATAGATGAATTATATGTTCGGGTTAATAATACATAAATAAAATAATAATTCATAAGGAGGATAAAATGCAAACCACATACCTGTTGGAGATTAATAAAGGTTTTGAAGTTGTGCCCGATGAACCATTAGCACCATCATTGTTTAAAGAATATGAAAGAGTTATCGTTGAAACTATTGTAACTTCTTTTGGTTTAGACTTTCTTATTAACGATAAGCATGGCGGTGATGTTGATACAATCCATAATGTGCGGAAGATTGGCGAAGATAAAGAAATGAAATATAAGAACACTTCTAATGAAACTGCTTATAAAGAACGAGGCGATTATAACCACGGCACCGAATATCGCTCCGATTCACGATATATAAAAAGAGGTGCAGAAGATAAAGCAAAGCAACAAAGTGGGAATTTAGAAGATGTTTATCGCAACAACACTATGAAACAAAATGAAAATCGCCAGCTTGACCATGTTATTTCTGCCTCTGAAATTCACAACGATAGAGGACGAGTTTTAGCAGGGGTAGACGGTGTAACACTTGCGAATGAGCAAGAAAATTTACAATCAACACACGGTTATATAAATCGTATAAAGAGCAACCACACCACTCAAGAATTTCTTGACAAGGTTGTACCGAAGCAAAAAATCAAACTACAAGATACACTTGAAAAAGATAAGCACAAATTAAAAACTATGCCTTCTTCAACACCTGAAGAAAAACATAAACGTGAAATGATAGAATCAAAAATCAGAAAAAATGAAGAAAATTTAAAAGCCTTAGAAAATATTGATGCAAAAGCTATGGAAAAAGCTGACAAAAAAGCAAGAAAAGCTTACGAGCAAAAAATTGCGAGAGAATATTATATAAGTCCTCAATTTGCAAAAGATACAGCTGTTGCAGCAGCTACTGTAGGTTTGCAGATGGGTACAAGACAAGCTTTAGGCTTTGTGTTTGCAGAAATGTGGTTTGCCGTAAAAGAAGAATTTGAAAAATTGACAGATGATTTTGATTTCAAAGATTTTTTGAACTGTATAGCTTCTGGATTACGTAAAGGCTATGAAAATGCTAGAAAAAACTATAAAGAACTATTTCATAAGTTTTTATCTGGAACTGTTGCAGGTGCGTTATCGAGTATAACGACTACCCTTTGCAATATCTTTTTTACTACCGCAAAGCGAACTGTAAAAATTTTACGCCAAACGTATGCCTCTCTTGTTGAAGCTCTTAAAATTCTTTTTATAAATCCAGACAACCTACTTTTTGGTGAAAGGGTAAGATCAATGGCAAAAGTTCTTGCTACTGGTGCAAGTGTGGTTATGGGAGTAATTGTAAGCGAACTGCTTCAACAAACACCAATAGCTGGAATTCCATATTTAGGTGAAATAATACAAAACTTCCTTGGTGCATTTGTGACTGGTATTATGACATGTACTTTACTTTACTATTTAGACAGGAGTGATACCATAAACAAACTTGTTGTGTGGCTTAACAAAGTGCCCACTATTGATGTAGAAGTTCAATTTTTCCGTAATCAAGCAAAATTCTTTGAAAAATATGCCGCCGAACTTATGAAGATTGATATTGAACAATTTGAAAAAGAAGTGGGTATCTATTCTGAGCTTGTTATAAAACTTGAAGAAACTTCAAGCCCTGAAGAGGTAAACACATCTTTGAAAAGTATTTATACAGCTCTTGGAATAAAAGTTCCTTGGGACGGTGATTTTAATGATTTTATGACAAGCAAAAAAACATTAACTTTTAGCTAATAGTTTAACGTTCCAGTTATGCTATTATTATATCAACCTCAACCACCCTCTATTTAGAGGAAAAAGGAGCTTTATATGTATTTGAGATTATTACCATCTGAGCAAAAACAATTTTTTCTAGATTTATGTCTTCATGCAATGTACTCTGACAGTAAAATAACAAGCGAAGAAAAAGAATGCATTGAGCTTTACTGTAATGAAATGGAAATTCTGCCTCGATATGAACAGGAGTATAGTTCAACAGCAAAAGTCTTAACACAGCTTGTAGACATTGCATCTAAACAAGAGTTAAGAATTATTTATTTTGAAATTCTTGCTCTTATGCACGCAGATTCTGAGTTTTCCTCACATGAAAAAGATTTTATCATAGAACTTGCTAAAGCTTTTTCGATAACTACAGCCGAACAAGAGAATCTACTAAAAGCTTTGGAAGAACTATTGACAATAAACGCAAAAGTAAATGCTATTGTTTTAGCATAAATATATGTTTGCATAAATTATAGTAAGGAGTTACTTATGCCATTACCATTATTAGCTGTTCCTTTATTAATTAAAGGAACCGCCGTGCTTGCTGGTGTTGTTGGTGTTGGAGCGGCTGTAAAAGGCGCAAAAGACATGAACGATGCAAATAATACTCTAAAAGCAGCTCAAGAAAAGCATGAAAAAAATATAAAATACTTTACTACGGAAAACCAAAAAACTTCTAAAGTCATGGATGAACTAGGAGAAAAAGAATTAAAAATTTTAGCAGGCTTTGAAAAATTTTCAGATCTTATTGAACAAATAAGCAATAGACCAGACTTTAAAACATATACAAAAAGTAATGTTACGATTCCAAACTATGACCCAGAAGAATTAAAAAAAGTTTCTGTAGGGGCAGGCGTGCTATTAGGAGGCTTAGGAGGCGCAGCACTTGGCACAGCAGGTGGATTTGCGGCGGCTGGTGGAACTACTGCTGCAGTTATGGCTTTAGGAACTGCCTCAACAGGAACTGCGATTGCTTCACTCACTGGTGTTGCTGCTACAAATGCAACTCTTGCCGCTTTGGGTGGAGGAAGTATTGCTACAGGAGGCGCAGGAGTTGTTGGAGGCACGGCAGTTCTTGGAGCTGCAACCCTAGGTGTAGGACTGATGATAGGAGGAGTTATTTTTAGTCTTGTTGGTTCTAAGATGTCAAGTAAGGCAGATGAGGCTATTAGCCAAGCACAAAAAGCTGAAAAAGAAATTTATAAAATTTGTCATTATTTAAAATCTCTCAATGAAACTGCTCAAAAATACCAAAAATCACTTAGTGAAGTTGAAAAAATCTACAATACTCATTATGCAACACTAGACTACCTTGTCAGCATAAGTAAAAAACTTGATTGGCTGACATATACTCAAGAAGAAAAACTATTAGTTGAAAATTCTGTTCTACTTGTTGGATTATTATATAAAATGTGCAAAGTAGAGCTAGTATTACAACACTCTAATGAGGTCAACGCAATAAACTACACAGAAGTAAATAAAACAATTGCTGACTCTAAGAATGTTTTAATTGATGCAAAGCTTTTGCCTAGTACATAAAATAAAAGCTAACTAAGTATAACATATACCACTACAATACTTTCGACTCAATCTTATAGCTATTTTATTGCTTGTAAGATTGAGTCTTTTGCTTGTAAATACCTGTGATAAAAATCTAAAAATATCTAAAAATAAACTTCATAAAATACAAATTTGACAAAAAGTTTTCAAGTATTACATCTTAGCATTATAAATGCTTTTTCTCGGTTCTTGTTTCAAGCATTAAAACACATTTTTATAGGAATAATATGCTTGGAAATCTAAAAATCTCTAAAATACATGGTGACCCTTATATCGTAAAATCAAATGAAGTGATAGGTTTTGCAGATTTAGCTTTACGTTTAAAATATGATGCTGAAAACAAAATTGCATTAGGTATAAATTTGGGTGTGCTAAGACCTTTGCATTGCTATAAAGTTTTTGAAGATGGGCAGGGTGTTGAAATGATAGAGTATTATCATTTTGAATTTGTACGTGACTGTGCAATGTTTTACTACTATTCATATCCTGATATATTTTTTTTGAAAGAGGAAGTTCTTATTTTAGAAAGTGAACTTGCTGATTTTTATAAAGAAAATACTTCAATCCCTTCTAAGCGTGTTGCAAATGATGAAAATATAAGAGTAGTTTTAAATCGCACTGTAAACAAGATAGAAAAGGAATATTCAGATGCAATAATTTTACCCACGCAAGCAACACTCGTTGATGTAATACTGTTTTATTTGTCGAATGTTATTTCTTTCGTTATTTCTTTTATACTTTCAGGATGTTACACGACTTATTTTAGGCAGGAATGTAAAGTCAACAAAGAAAAGTATAAGCAGTACACGGCAGAAATTAGAGAAATTGAGATTGTAGAAGAAAATGATGAAGAGTTGTTGCAAAAGTTCTTTTTGCAAATGTTTCAGTATTTTTCTGACTCCTCTTATATGATACATCTTCTAGCACAAAAACAAGAACTTATGCTTTTAGAAGAGAAAGAAGCAAACTATCAGCGAAGTAAGCAAATTGAGCAGATAGAAAATTTAAAGAAAGAATGGGCAGATGAATTAGAAAAATATTTTCGTGAAAACGAAGCACCAAGTTATGAAAGTAAAAGGAAGTTGGCTTTTATTGAAGTGCTTACCGCAGAAGATTTACAGGAGTTCCACATCAACTATCCTCCACGTACTGAAGAAGAAAAAAAGCGTGAAATTGTATATTTTGCAAAATTTACAAAAATTACTCATAACCAAATTGGTTTAATTTATTGCCCAGAACTTAGCAATGAACGTTCAAGGATTAGTACTATTTCAAAAATTGCAAATCCTAAAAAATGATTACAGCAATCTTGAAAAGTAAAAAAAAATGCATTTAACCTTGCGTTGACTTTATCTCTACTATAATATTAAATTCTTTACTCTCAAAGAGTTACAAGTAAAAAAATGAAATAAAAAATTGACTTGCAGTTAACAAATTTACTCCCCTATGAAGCAGTCCACAATGAAAGTTGTGGGCTGTTTTGGTTTTTAAAATAGCCAATAAAAATTATGGAGGACATTATGTCATACTCAAAAGTTAGCAACGAATTACCTACAGAGGGCTTTATTCGCTTGCCACAAGTTTTAGCGGTTTTCCCTGTAAGTAAAACACGTTTTTTAGAAGGTATAAAAACAGGAAAGTATCCTGAACCAATTAAATTAGGAGCAAGAACTAATGCGTGGCGAGTGAGCGATATCAGAAAGCTTATTGCAAAATTTGCAGGTAGTGAAGAAGATGGAGGGGAATAGTTCAGCTACAAATCCACACTTGGTAGTTATAAATATGGCAGATTTTCTTTCTATGAAACTTCCTGAACGAGGATTTTTATTACAACCTGTTATCCCAACACAAGGCATAGTCATTCTCTATGCACCAAGAGGTATAGGCAAAACTTTCACAGCGTTAAGTATGTCGTTAGCAGTTGCAGGTGGTCTATCTCTCTATAATTGGCGAGCAAGTTCAGCGAATAAAGTCCTTTATGTTGATGGGGAAATGCCAGCAATCACTATGCAAGAAAGGCTAAATGCTCTTGCGTGTGGAATGGCTGCACCTGAAATAGCAATGCAGAATTTATCAATCCTCACGCCTGATATGCAAGGAAGATCCATGCCTGATTTGGCTACTTCGCAAGGGCAAAAAATGTTAGAACCATTCCTGAATGGAATTAATCTCTTAGTTCTTGATAATATTGCAACTTTATGTCGAACAGGTAAGGAAAACGAATCACAGTCTTGGCAATCTATCCAAGCATGGCTTTTAGATTTGCGAAGAAGAGGAATGGCGGTTTTGCTTGTTCATCATGCAGGAAAATCGGGCGACCAAAGGGGCACTTCTGCTAGGGAAGATATTATGGATACAGTAATAAGTCTTCGCAGACCCAAAACATATAATATGGCGGAAGGAGCTAAGTTTCAAGTTCACCTCACAAAAGCAAGAGGAATAACAGGCGATGAAGCACTACCTTTTGAGGTTCATTTGCGTTCTGAAGAAAAACTTTTGCGTTGGGATGTTTTTGAAATAGTTGAAGCTGAACTTGAAACTTTGAAGACTTTGCTTACTGAAGGTTTGTCTTTAAGAGAATGCGCTGAAGAAATGGGAATTTCAAAATCTTCAGTTCATAGATTAAAGCAAAAGTTAGAAAGTTAAATTCTGCTGTCCCATCGTTCCGCTACTTAAGATACGGGACAGTGGGACAAGCAGTTTCGCTTGTAACTAAAGCAATTTTTCTAAGTAAAAAGATTATATTTTCAATAGCCCCAAATTTAGCAAGCCAGCCTACCCAACGTGGGCACAATTCAACAAGTTGAAATGTTTCCACATGGTGCTGGTGAGGGGAAATGCTTTCCCCTTCAAACCCCTTTAGATAGCATTTTCAAACATGCCTTTTTGGTTTTCTCTGTGTCAGATTTCATACGCTCTTTCGGTCAGTTATGTTTTAAATAAACTCCCTCAAAGCGTACTCATCTTCCTTGATAAAATCAAAAATTCAAAGCTTGAAAAAGCTATCTATCAAAAACAGAAAGACAAAAGGCAAAAATGACAGCAAAAACAAAGAAAGATTTTTTCATTAAGGTGCGTGTCACTGAAGAAGAAAAAATCCTCATAGAAAATAAGGCAGAGGAAAACGAGCTTTCGGTCTCAGATTTAATACGAACGCTCACGCTCAATTACAATGTGCGGTACAATCAGCAACAAAAAGAATTTATTCGCCATTTTGCAAGAGCAAGCTCAAATATCAATCAGATAGCAAGAAGCGTGAATATCTTCAAACACGATATAAACAAGGTGCGACTAATTCTCTATCTAGCTAAAATAGAAGAAGAATTAAAAGGCTTGAAGCGATGTATATGAAAATTTTTGCTCATGGCAAAGGCAGGGGCGAAAAAGCTACGGACTATCTTTTGAATGAAGATTTTCCAAACCGTCAAGAAGAAAAGCCCGTTTTACTTCGTGGCGACCCTAATTTGACAAAAGAGCTTATCAACTCTCTTGATTTCAAATGGAAATATACTTCGGGAGTGCTTTCTTGGCATCCAGATGACAAAGTAACTCCTCAAAAAGAGCAAG
>CAYJIN010000019.1:14339-30083 GCA_964370245.1 uncultured Desulfovibrionaceae bacterium | reverse complement strand
CTCAAATTATTTGTAAAGTATGATTTATTTCTTTACTAATGGAACGAGTAACATCTGTAAAACTCTGCCCTCTGTGCGAGCTTCTTGTTCTACTTTCGCAATATCTTTTGTATCTTCAATAATGCGCTCTAGGATTGATTCACCACGATCTTTATGAACGATTTCACGCCCTCTAAAGAATACTGAAACTTTACATCTATCACCTGCTTCTAAGAAGCGACGAATATGACGCACTTTTGTTTCATAATCATGGTCATCAGTTTTAGGACGTACTTTGATTTCTTTAATTTGAACAACTGATTGATTTTTCTTTGCTTCTTGCTTTTTCTTTTGTTGTTCGTACTTAAATTTTCCATAGTCCATGATGCGACAAACAGGTGGTTCAGCATTCGGTGAAACTTCAACAAGATCATAGCCTTGTTCTTTTGCCATAGCTAAAGCGTCATTACGAGATAAAATCCCTAATTGTTCACTTTCAGGGCCAATTACACGAAGCTCACGTGCTTTAATTTGTTCATTGCGGCGAACACCGTCTTGTACAGCATCTTTACGCATTTTTGGATTAGGCGAAGCGATAACTCATTCCTCCAGTTTTAAAAGGTTCACTGCATTCGGCTTGCATAAATTCTGCAAAAGCTTCTTTAGAATAGAAGCCAAGATTATCGCCGATACGCGGGCGCACATTTACGCCATTTTCTTCCATTTCTTTATCCCCAATAACTAACATATAAGGGATTTTTTCCATTTGTGCTTCACGCACTTTATAACCAAGTTTTTCATTACGTAAATCTAATTCTACACGGAAACCTTGCGCTTGTAAATAGGCTTGAACTTCTTTTGCAAAATCGTTATGAGCATCTGTAATTGTAAGAATTTTTGCTTGAACAGGAGCCAACCAAAGAGGGAAAGCACCTGCAAAATGTTCAACTAAAACGCCAATAAAGCGTTCAATTGAGCCTAAAATAGCTCTATGCACCATAACAGGACGATGCTTATCATTATCAGCGCCAACATATTCAAGTTCAAAACGTTCTGGCAAAGTGAAATCAACTTGAATAGTTGATAATTGCCATTCACGACCGATAGCATCAGTTACTTTAATATCAATTTTCGGACCATAGAAAGCACCATCGCCTTCATTGATTTTATAAGCTAAGCCTTTCTTTTCGCAAGCTTTTATAAGTGCATTTGTTGCAATATCCCAAGCTTCATCCGAACCAATTGATTTTTCAGGACGAGTTGAAACTACTATACGATAATCAAAACCAAATAGTTTCATTAAATCGTCTGATAATTTCATAACACCAAAAATTTCTTCTTCAAGTTGGTCAGGCATACAGATAATATGCGCATCGTCTTGAGTGAATTGACGCACACGTAATAAGCCGTGTAATGCGCCAGATTTTTCATGACGGTGAACTATGCCTAATTCGAAATAACGTTCAGGTAAATCTTTGTAAGATTTCATACCGTTATTATAGATGATCATGTGCCCTACGCAGTTCATAGGTTTTACACCATGCACATCAACGGTATTTTTAATATCGTCATGAATTTCAGTGAAATACATGTTTTCTTTATAGTTAGCGTAATGGCCTGAAGTTTCCCAAAGTTCTTTTCTTAATACTTGTGGGCCAACAACAAGTTCATAGCCACGTTTCATATGTTCTTTACGCAAGAAATCTTCTAAAATCGTGCGAACAAGTGCACCTTTAGGAAGCCAGAAAACCATGCCAGGTGCATATTCTTCTGCAAAAGAGAAAAGGTTGAGTTCTTTACCAAGTTTACGGTGATCTCTTTTCTTTGCTTCTTCTAAACGAGTAAGATGAGCTTTCAATTCTTTTTCTGTAGGGAAAGCAACGCCATAAATACGTGAAAGCATTTTATTATCAGAATTACCGCGCCAGTAAGCCCCTGCAACGCTCATAAGTCTGAAAGCAGGCACAAAAGAAGTCGCTGGTAAGTGTGGGCCACGGCATAAATCTAAAAATTCGCCACATTTATAGAGTGAAACAGAATCAGCTTCTAAATCTTCAATGATTTCAACTTTATAGTTTTCACCCATTGATTTGAAAAGCTCAATTGCTTCTGTTTTTGAAATTTCACTTCTTTCAAAAGGAAGATTTGAACGAATAATAGCAAGCATTTCTTTTTCAATTGCTTCTAAGTCTTCAATTGAAAAGGCTTTTGGCACGTCAAAGTCGTAGTAAAAACCATTTTCAATAGCAGGACCAATAGTAACTTTTACATCTTTAAAAAGTTTTTGAACTGCTGATGCCATAATATGAGCTGTTGAATGTCGTAATATTTCAACACCTTCTTCATCAGCAAGCGTTATCGTTTGTGCTGTGGTTGCACTTGTTGGTAAAGTGCTAGAAACGTCGTAAAGAATATCATCAATTTTTACAGCAACAACAGACTTCATTTTCTTGCCTGAAAGTGTAGCTTTTAGCAATTCAGCAATTGTTTCAAATGAACTGCTATCTACTTCAATATTATCAATTATCATCATAACTCCATACATTATTCAATAAAAAGGGAGAAGCAAGCTTCTCCCGTATCTGCATTGGTAGGAACGAGCAGGATTGAACTGCTGACCCCTTCCATGTCAAGGAAGTGCTCTACCACTGAGCCACGCTCCTGCATCTAAGAAGAGAAACATACGCATATATGCGCTGATTGTCAAGTTTTTTTTACTTATTTGGAAGCAATTTTCCAATATTTTTTGCAATTTTGATAGCAAACTCTAAACTTAGAAAAAAGATGAAAAAAATAGAATAAATTCAACACCTACTATAAGCTAATAATCATTTGTCCAAGTAATGCCAGCTTGTGAAGAGTCAGTCCCTACTCGTCCTTCTACTTTAACTTTTGGAAGCAATTCTACCTCAACTCTTACAGCCGTATCTTCAATGCTTCTTTCAAGCCCAAGATAGATTTTATCAGTAACATAAGTTCCCGCTTCAATGCTTGTTTCATCTAAGATATTGCCTTCTTCAGAATCAGACAATCCACTATCATTCGAATTTAGACGAAGAACACTTAAACCTAAAGCCTTTCTAGTTGCATCAAAAACATCAAGCTTATTCAAACTTGGTGAAAGGAGTTGCGCTGCTGTTGTTGCTACTTGCACGGCTTCAAATGGGCTTAATTCCGCAAGTGGCTTACCAAAAAGCATGCGTGCTAAAACTTCATCCGTAGGCAACGGTGGCGTGCTTGTAAGTGCAAGTTTTATGTTACTGCCCGCACCAGAAATGCGCACTATGCTATTATTATTTTCATCTTTCCTTTCCACGTTTATATCATAAATTGGAAGACTAAGATTACCTGTAAAACTTATCAAAGAGCGTGAAAGTTCAAAGCTTTTTCCAAGAAAATCAAATGAGCCTGAATATGGCTCTAAAGTACCAATCATTAATGGATTACTCAATTTACCAAATAAATTAAGCGTTCCACCCCATAAACTTTCTAAGCCTAAACCTGAAACTCTAAAGGTTTGCGGAATATTAATTGTCAACCGTAAATTAGGATTAAAACTTGCTGAACTTTCTTCTTCAGTGTCAATTTGGCTTTCATTAGTTTTGAGAAAGGTTACATTTTCAAGAGTTTTTACACTACTTCCACCAAACTGCGCCAAGGTAAATGAACCATCAACAACGTCAATAGAACCATGAATAATAGGTGAAAGCAAAGTTCCATAGGCGGAAATTTTACCATTTAAATCAATGGAGAGTTCATCACTTTTAATGGGTGAAAACATATTTAAAGCTGAAGTAATATCTAGCATATATGTTTCATTTGATTTATAAATTCGCGCATTTATAATAGCAGCATGTTCATCATTTTTTGTTGAAGTGCTTCCATCTTTTGCGTAAATATTAATTGTTGTTTCATCAAGAGAAATTTGTGCTGCAGTATCAACATCAGTAACACTAATACCTAGAATTTCATCTTTAAAACGAGCTTTTGATGTGTAAAATGAACCTGTTATATGCGGTTCTAATAAAGTTCCATTTGCATTTAATTCAAGTTTCGCATTACCAGCTAAAGTTCTGTCTGCCGATGGAACAAATTGCCATAAAGTAGAGAGATTTCCCTTCCAATCTAACTTTGCAGAATATGGTTTTTCAAAATCAACATAAGGAAAAGCATTGAAATTCAGCGGAATATTTCCTAATGCTTCAAGTTCTCTAATATCTTTTGTGCCTAATATTCCAGAAAAATTCATTATGCTATCTTGAATTTTACCTATTAAATGAAGCTCAACTGAATCTTTTTCAGTGGCAATTATATCAGTAAGTAAAATTTCAATAGTACCTTCTGGCTGAGTGCTCTTACCCGAAATATCAGTTTTGAAAACTAATTCAGATGCAGGGAATGGAACTTCTTGATAAGATTCAATAAGAGCAATTGGAATATTCAAATCAAGTAAAATATCTAAATTATTACCCTTCTCTGCAGTACCAACATGTGTAAAAAGGTTTACTGTAGCTTTTTTGATTTTATTGTTTGAAGTATCTTCAATTTCAATTTTTGTATTTTCTAAAGTAAAACCATCTTCTTTAGGAAAACGAATTTTACTTGCTTCTAAAAGATTTAATTCATGCTTTGTTGAAGCAAGAAATAGAGACAATTCATTAACATCAACTTCAGAAATGAGTGGTTGATAGTTAATTTTTGAAGCTAAAGCTATCTCGCCTTCAGTGTTAGCATCAATAGCTAATACATCATTTTGAATAGTGAAGTTTATATTTGCATTTTCAAATAAAGTTTCCGGTAAAAAATGCACTAGCTGTTCTGCAGTTTCTAAACTAGAACTTGTTAGTTGCCCTTGTATTTCAGGAAGTTGCAAATTTGCAAGGCGTTGTAAATCACTCAATTGCGCTTGAAGATTTATGTAATCAATTGAGTAAATATCATAACTAAAATCAGCAATATTGGCATTTATAGCAATTGTATCATTTTTGATTGAAGAAAAATCGAGGTTTGCACTTGCGTTTGCCTCTACAGGAAAATCTTCGCCTAAAAATTTCAAGCTCAGCATAGAAAGATCGAGGCTACCACCTAGCATTCCCAAATAATCTTGGTTAATCATAGGTTCAAATGCAAGTGAAAACATTGGCGTGGAAATAAATATATCTTGCCCATGAATTTCAGTATCTTTAAAAGTAAGCTTGCTTGTATCAAGATGCCATTTACTTGCAAAATTAAGAAAAGTTTGGTGCGATAAATCAAAGAAATTTACTGAGTCAGAAGAAAGATTAAGTTCACCGTTTAAGTTGACACCTTCTTCAATATTAATATTCGTATTTCCATTTATTTTAAGCTTAGATGCAAATACATGCTCGCCAGTTTTTTCATTTGTTTCAGATAAATCACTTGATGTTGTGAATAAAAAATCGCTCAATTCGATTTCTGTTTCTGCATTCATATCAAGCAGTTCGCCACTGAATTTCAGTTTTCCATCAGCTTTTCCATGGAAGAGTGGCAAAAAAATGCTCAAATCTTTTGCTTGAAATTCAGCAAGAATATTAGCATAAGTCATGGTATCAATATTCAAATCAAAATATGGAATAGAAATATCAATTAATTCATCTTCTAAAATAGTATCTTCTAAGTAAACTTTTTCACCATCAAAACCGAAAAATGTTTTTATAAAAGGTGAAAATGCTTTATCTTTTGGCAAACCTGCTAACCAAAGAATTTCATAAAATTTTGTGTTTGCTTCAAATTCTACTGTAAGCGGAAAATCTTTAGTGAGGGGAAATTGCACAGCATTTACAAAAGCTTCCACTTCAAGCTCTGCCCTATCGAGCAAAGGAAATGTTTTACCCCAAATTTCATCATAAGCTTTTAAATCAGCATAAAATTGCCCAGGAGTATAGATAACAGTTCCGCTTACTTGTGTATTTTTTTCTAAAATTTCAATTTCAAAAGTTGCTTTTTTTCTTTCTAGATGTGCGGTAGCATGAATATCTGCATGCAAATCTAAATAAAAATCTTGCAAATACATAACTTCTGCGCCAACAAAAGCATTTGTAATTTCAATTTTTTCCACAAAAATTTCGCCTAATGGCAAAGGTAAAACTGAACGAGGAATAATAAAAGGTTCATTATCAACTTTTTCTTCACTTGGTAACATTTCGGGATTTCTGTAAAAATTTACATTATTAGCTGAAATTTCAGAAATTTTTGCTTCACTAAAAAGTGAAAGTATTTGTGAAGGAGAAAAGTCAAGATAAAATGCCCCAATTTCAAGCCAAGTTCCAGCGGTATCATTTAATTTAAAATCTCTAATTGATATGCCATTTTCTAATGAAAGTTCGCCAACTTCAAACCAAAGCCCACCCATATCTTCCGGTGAAAGTGAAGAAAGAATATCTTGACTTACACTTGTTAACCATTTTCCACCAAGTGAAGTATTTAGAAAAAAAACAAAGGAAAATAAAGAAGTTAGAAGAAGAAGACTAATTACTTCCAGCGTCATAAATAAAAGAGAAAAAAATGAACTTATCATCAGTTTTGCACGCACAGGAAGAAATACAAATAAATGATTGAAAAGATAAATATGTGTGAAGTATATTTTGTTCAAGAAATTCATTACAATATCTCACTCAAAAGCTAAAAGCTTTGCCCTATGCTAATATAAATTTGAAATTTAGAGAACTCAAAAGAATGATCATCACTAAGTGGAAAAGCTAGATCAAAACGCAAAGGTCCAACAGGTGTAAAATAACGCAAGCCAAGACCTGCACCAAATTTCAAATCAAGTGGATATGTTGGATAAGCGGTGCTATATACATTTCCTGCATCAAAAAATGGAACAATTGCAATATCATCTGTAACTTTATAACGTAATTCAACGGAGGCTTCTACGAAAGATGCACCACCAATTGGATCGCCAAATTCATCCTCTGGCCCAAGCTCTTGATAGCCATAACCTCTCACAGAATTGCCACCACCAGCAAAAAAGCGAAGCGATGATGGAATATTTTCAGCATCTTGTGGGTAAAGCGAACCAGCTTTAAAGCGAGTTGCTAAAATCAATTTCTTTTCAGGAAGCAAAGGAAAATATGTGCTTAGACTAACTTCAGAAGAAATAAGCGAAAAATTTTCTTTATATTTGCCCATATAAGGGGCAACACTAAGTATAAAATTATAGCCTAAAGATGGATCAAAAATACTATCTGTATTTCTTTGGCGGAACTCAAGAGGTAAGCCAAAATAGTAATATTCTTGTTTTCCTGCAAGGCTATTATTTTCTTCAATACCAACTTCCACTCTTCCATAAGCAGAAAGCCAAATATTATCAACACGTTTTACTTGTAATGGAAATTCAAAGCCTAAATCAAGACGGCCTGAAGTTGTGTCGTAAGCGTCAGTAACTTCACTTTTGAATGTGAATATTCCATTAAAATCAAGATGCTTCATATACACATCAGGCTTTACAAATAAAGCACGAGCTTCTTGTAAATCTTGCCACACCAAGGCATCTAACTTTAGATATTCTGCTGAACCAAATAAATTTCTATGCTCCCAAAAGAAATTGCCACCAACGCCTCTAATTGTATCATAATTAATACCACCACCCCAAGAGCGTGGCTTACCTTCAGTAAGGCTAATCAAAACATCTAACTGTTCTTCGCCTTCTGTATTCGTTGCTGGGCGCACATTTGCAAAAGAAAATACACCAATTCCAAGTAGTTCACTTTGGAGATCAAGAAGCTTTCTACTGTTCCAAGCGTCTCCATACTCCCAAGTTTTAATTCTTTCAACATATTCTTTATCTAAAACATCAGTGCCTGAAAGTTCAATATCGCCAAAAACTTTATATTCTGCAGGGTTTACTTTAATTTCAGCTTCAAATTCTTTTGTTTCTTCAATAGCATAAAATTTTGCTTCATCAATTTTTGCGAATGGATAACCCCTATTATTGAGCCAAGGAGTTATGCGGTCAATTGCTGTAAGAATTGCATCTGATTCAGCTGGAGAATTTTCTTCTAATTGAAATTTAAATAGATTTTTCGGCAGATTACCTTTTTGATATGCAGGCAAATCAGGAAGATTTTCTAAAAAACTTTCAGGATAAAAAATATCTGATTTTGTTAATGCATATTGCTCATTTGGTAGCAAATTGATTTTAATTTGAATAGGAAAAGTATTTTTATCAACAATAGATTCTACTTTGGCTGAATAATAACCAAGAGAATGCATAATTTTAATTGCTTCTTGTTCATCCTGTATAATTCGCTTATCAAAGGTAAGTTCATCGGTTGGGATTTGTGATTGGAGAGAGAGTAAAATGCTTTTTTCATACATCACATCAAGAAGTTCTTGATTATCTTTTGTTGTAAAAATAACAACATAGGGCAAAAGCTCAAAAGCAAAAAGAGGTTTTAGCGCTTCACCCTGCAAATCGTTAGGTATATCAGGTTTTACAAAATCATCGAAAGAAACAGCTTCTATTCCAGCTGGAACTTGTGAGTTTAAATTTTCTACACTTTCAGTTGTGCTTTTTGTTTCCCCAAAAATAGTATTAAGGTTAAAGCTTGCACAACCAGTTAAAAAAGAAGATGAAAATAAAAGTAAAAGAAAAGCAGATGAAGAAAATTTGCTTTTGCAAGCATTCTTCTTTTGCATATGTATTCTTTTATCTTTTATTCTCATACTTTATTTCGTAATACGACTTAAATTTCAGTAAATTAGATATTTAAGTAATAGTTATTATACATTAAACAAGAAGTGCATTACATCACCGTCTTGCACAACATATTCTTTACCTTCAGTGCGTAAAGTTCCTGTTGCTCTACATGCTGCTTCTGAACCATGTTTGATGTAATCTTCAAAAGAAATTACCTCTGCACGAATGAAACCACGTTCAAAATCACTATGAATAACACCAGCACATTGTGGAGCTTTATAGCCAATTTCGAATGTCCAAGCACGCACTTCTTTTACACCAGCAGTGAAATAAGAAGCTAAGCCTAAAGTTTTATAGCCAGTATGAATAACAGCTAATAAACCACTTTCTGTAACGCCATAAGAAGCAAGCATTTCAGCTTGATCAGCTTCATCAAGACCTTGCAATTCTTCTTCAACACGCGCACAAATTTTTACAACTTCACACTTACGTTCTTTTGCAAGATTTTCTAAGGCTTTGTAAAATTCGTTATCGCTTGATAAACCATCTTCATCAACATTAGCACAATAAATAAAAGGCTTTGAAGTAAGAAGACTCATTTCACGCCATTCATTAGCAAAATATTCATCATCAGGCAAATCAAATTGACGTGCAAGTTTACCTTCATTTAAAATAGCTAGAAGTTTTGCGCAATGTTCAGCTGCTTTTTGCGCTTCTTTATCAGTACGCATACGTTGAAGTTTTTCTTGACGTTTAGTAACAGTTTGAATATCAGCTAAAATGAGTTCTGTTTCAATTGTTTCAACATCACGAACAGGATCAACCTTTCCGTCAACGTGTACAATATTCTCATCTTCAAAACAGCGTACAACTTCTAAAATTGTTGAAGTTTCACGAATATTTGCTAAAAACTGATTGCCTAAGCCTTCACCTTTACTTGCACCGCGCACAAGACCAGCAATATCAATAAAATCAACAGTTGCATTGATGATTTTTTGAGGCTTTACAAGGTTTACTAATTTATCAAGACGATTATCAGGAACTGTAACCGTTGCTTTGTTTGGTTCTATCGTACAGAAAGGATAGTTTGCCGCTTGGGCGTTTTGCGCTTTTGTAAGAGCGTTAAAAAGGGTTGATTTACCTACGTTTGGTAAGCCAACAATACCAATACTTAATGCCATGTTTGCACCTCAAAAAAATAACTTTTTTGACATTTTACTGTATAATAAGAAAAGGTCAAGCAAAATAAAAGAAGACAGATATATTATGTAATATTAGATAGTTAAAACAAATCAAAAAGAATTATTCAATAATAAAAAATATTGCCCTTACTAAATAAGATTTAATCTTGTAGTTAGACTATATCTACTTAAAATGAATAAGGCCGCCTTTTGAGCGACCTCATTCACATTCTTTTCTTTAACCGGGGTTATTTATTTATGGTTGAACCATAATAAATTCTAATTAGTTAGCTTGTCTATGGATAAATGTTGGCAATTCTGTTTCATCTTCTGAGAAAACGAAATCATTTGAGCCAGGATTATGCGTACGAGCTTGATTTTTTGCATGGTTTCTGATGTATGCAGGAATGTTTGTATCATCCTCGCTCATACCCATAGGGTAAGCAGTGTTAAGAGTGGACTGCGCTGCATGTGTATAAGTTGCTTGTGTAGCATAACTTACGTTTGCATGTTCAACTTGTTGAGCAGCTACTTTTGGTTGTTGTGTAAATTCAATTGTGCTTGCTGTTGTTTTTTTTGGGGTAGGCACTAATTGAGAAGTCATATCAAGGCCAGTTGCAACAACAGTAACAGTTAATTCATCACCAGCGTCTTCATCAATAGCCATAGCAATGATGATATCAGCATCTTCACCAACAAAGTCAGTGATGTATGAGTTTGCTTCACCAAATTCGTCAATAAGAAGATCACTTGTTGCAGTAATGTTAACAAGCAAACCTTTTGCGCCTTGGATTGAAACATCTTCTAATAAAGTTGAAGAGATAGCAGCTTTAGCAGCTTCTAAAGCACGGTGTTCACCAGATGCTTTACCTGTGCCCATTAAAGCCATGCCTCTTTCTTTCATGATTGTTTTTACGTCAGCAAAGTCAGCATTGATAACACCTGGGCATGTGATAAGATCAGTCACACCACGAACAGCGCTATATAAAACTTCGTTTGCCATAATAAGCATATCAACTAATTTAGCATTTTTAGGGCCGCTGTTTTGAAGACGGCTGTTAGGAATAACGATAAGACTATCTATATGCTCTGAAAGTTCTGAAATGCCAAGTTCAGCTGCTGACATACGGCGTGGCCCTTCATATTGGAAAGGTTTTGTTACAACGCCAACAGTAAGAGCACCCTGCTCTTTAGCAACTTTAGCAATAACTGGCGCCGCACCAGTTCCTGTGCCACCGCCCATACCGGCAGTGATGAACACCATGTCTGAATCGCCAATTTCTTTACGAATTTCTTCAATAGCTTCTTCAGCAGCTTGTTTACCAATGTCTGGCTTCGCACCTGCGCCAAGACCTTTAGTAAGAGCTTTACCGAGTTGAATTGTTGTATCAGCAGTTGATTTTGCTAATGCTTGAGCGTCTGTATTTGCAGCAACAAAGCGAACACCGCCAAGTTGACTATCGATCATTTGTTGCACGGCATTACCACCGCCACCACCTACACCGAACACGAGAATCTTCGCTGTTTGATCTTCATAATTTAAAGAAATGTCCATAACATAACCCCCCAAAGATTTGTTATTATTAGAAAAGATTAAAGAATTTCTGAAACCCACTTTTTCATTCGTGTAAAAATCGAATCGAATAAAGTTGTATTATTATCCTGGCGAATGCGGAAACGGCTTTCGCTATTTTCTTTTTCAGCGCCATAGTAAAGTAAACCTACTGCAGTAGCATATTTTGGTGAATTTACAAAATCTTTCACCCCACCAAGCTCGCGTGGTTTACCAATTCTTACAGGCATATTGAATATTTGTTCAGCAAGTTCTCTACAACCGCTGATAGTTGAAGAACCACCAGTGAGAACAACACCGGCTGCCAATTGATTTTTAAAGCCTGAACGTTCAAGTTCAAAATTAACCATACTAAGAATTTCTTCCATACGTGGCTCGCAAATTTCAGCAAGCAATCTACGCGGCATTTTGGTTGGTTCACGTCCACCAACACTTGGCACATCAATAAATTCATCAGGACCAACTTCACTAATTAAAACAGATCCGTGCTTAACTTTAATTTTCTCAGCTTTATCAACAGGAGTTCTAAGGCCAAAGGCAATATCATTAGTGAGGTTATTTCCACCAAGTGCGATAACACTGGTAAATTTAATCGCATCATTTACAAAAACAGCAACATCACTTGTGCCACCGCCAATGTCAACAATTGCAACACCAATTTCACGTTCTTCTTGTGTGAGAATTGCTTTTGAAGAAGCTAGCGCTTCTAAAACAATATCACATACATCTAAGCCAGCTTTATGACATGAGCGAACTATATTCTGTGCTGACGTTACAGCACCTGTTACAATGTGCACCTTTGCTTCAAGGCGCACGCCACTCATCCCTAATGGATCAACAATTTCATGCTGATCATCAACAATGTATTCTTGTGGCAAAATATGAATTACTTCTCTATCCATAGGTATTGCAATGCCTCGTGCAACATCAAGCACACGCTCAACATCACGCTCTGTCACTTCACCACCCTTAATTGTAATAACACCATTACTATTAATTCCTGAAATGTGACTGCCTGCAATTCCGGCATACACGGAGCGAATTTCACAATCTGATTTTGATTCAGCTTCTTCAAGTGCTTGTTGAATAGATTGAACAGTTTGTTCAATATTAACAACAACACCTTTGCGTAAACCTGTTGATGGGCTTTCACCAACGCTTAGGATATTCATACTGCCAGTTTCGGTGATTTCACCAATAACAGCACAAATTTTCGTTGTTCCTATATCTAAACCGACAACAAATTCTGATTTAGCCATTTTCAAGCCCCTTATAACTTCAACTCAGACAGATTAATAAATTACTCACTGTGTGCTATCAATAAAACATATTTCCAAAAAAATGTCTAGACTTTTTTTAATACTTTTTTAAATTTTATTGAAATTTTTACTAGGCTAATACTATATTTTCTTTATAATTTTTCATAATATGTTAAGATAATTAAACTACTTAAGTTGATTTTCTTAATCAAACTTAGAGAAAATTTTCTTAGTTTTTTCCTTTAAGTTTTAAAAATTTTAATTATTAAAACTTTCAAATTTGTATTTTATTAGAATTTAGAATTTCCTTAAATATGGCAGATAATTAAGATAATTTCACCATTTCATGTGCCAAAAAAAAGGCAAGTCGAATAAAATCAACTTGCCTTATTTCTTAAAAATTTTAAGAGTTTATGCGCTTACAGCTTTATAAGCAATAAATTCATCTTTCAATGACTGCATGAGTTCTTTTACTGAAACAATTTTATCCACTCGAGGTGCATTTGTTCCGCAGAAGATAAAACCTTTATCAATATTTCCTTTCGCTGCTGCAATAAGTGCGTTTGAAATACAGTAAGGAGCTTCAGCAGGGTTACAAGTATGAAGGCATTTGAAAGCACATTTGATTGGGCGTCTTTTTCCTTCTTCTACTTCTTTGATGAATTTACCTTTTATCGCTCTACCCGGCATTCCAACAGGGCTTTTGATAATTGTAAGATCTTCTTCTTTTACATTTACAATTTCTTCTTTGAATTTGATGTCAGCATCACATTCATCAGTTGCAACAAAGCGTGTTCCCATTTGAACGCCACTTGCGCCAAGTTCGAACATTTTTGCCATGTCAGCACCGGTAAATACGCCGCCACCAACGATAACTGGAATTTTCTTTCCACTAGCTTCTTCAATTTTTTTAACTGCAGCAACTAGCTCTGGTAAAGTTTTTTCAATTGCAAAATCAGCAGCTTCGAGTTCATCTTTACCATAACCTAAATGGCCACCAGCTTTTGGACCTTCAAGAACGAAAGCATCAGGAGTATATGAAAAACGGCTTTGCCATTTTTTTGCAATTACTGTTGCAGCACGAGCGGAAGAAACTATAGGAACAAGTTTAGTTTTAAATTCTTCTTTCTTTTCTTCACAAAGTTCACGAAGATATTTTGGCATATCAAGCGGTAAACCTGCGCCAGCAAAAATAATATCAGCTTTTTCTTCAATAGCAGTACGAACTCCATCCGCAAAGGTTGTAAGCGCAACCATGATGTTTACGCCAACAATTCCGTTTGTCATTTCTTTTGCTTTTCTAATTTCTGTGCGTAATGCTCTATTATTCGCTTCAATAGGGTTTTTAGCAATATCTGGTTCTCCCATGCCTATCATAGCGGCTGAAATAACTCCAATTCCGCCCTCATTAGCAACTGCTGCTGCTAATTTTGATAAAGACACACCAACACCCATTCCACCTTGAACAATAGGAAGCTTAGCTACTAAATCGCCTATCTTTAAACTAGGTATTTCCATAAAAATCCTCTGTATTATTTTAGTATGATAAAATTACATACATTACAAATGCAACAAGGTCAAGCAAACAATAAGTGAAAGAATTTATTAGCCTTGCCTATGAGATTTATTTTATTAAAAACAGAAATTTTTATAAGAGCAATAGTCACATTTTGTACGCTTGTGAGGTGATAAGACTTGAATATTTTCCATATAGTTCCTTAGAAAATTAAGTACTATTGAAATTTGTTTTTGCATTTCAACTTCACAAGAGCTATCAATCAAATACTTCTCTTCACAACTATCAAAAAGCTCAATATAACCAGCATTTGCAACTTTTAAACCTGATGAATAGGCTGTGTAATAGTAAAGCGGAAGCTGAACGCTTTCAAGTTCTTTATAGAGATCTGCAAGAATTTCATGACCATCATCTGAATAATCAGGGGCACTCATAAATTCTTCAAAATAATCAATTCCCTCTTCCCAAAATTTCTTTGTAGGAAGCTTTTTCAAAGAACCTGTTTTATAATCAAGAATATTAATTTCTTCAATTCCATCATCGTTTATTCTTTTGTCAACTCTATCAATAATAGCGCGTAATTGTAAATTATTATTAATTTTTACTTCAAGTTTTTCTTCAAGTTTTATAATTGTAATTTCATCTGGCTGGCTAGCAATATATTTCCTAATTCTATAGTCTAAACTCTTCTTCAAAAGAAATATGCTTTCAGGCGGGAAAAGATTGAAAATATTTTCCTCTTCAAAGAGAGAATCTATATCTGAGTAAATAGCCGTAAATTTAGCATAAAGTTCTTCTTTAGTATGTGTTTTACCAACGGTATAAAGCTTTTGTAAAATCTTATGAACCAATACACCAAGAACAGCATAATTATCTGCTTCTTCCACTTCTGACACTTCATTGAATTTACATATATATTTATAAAAAAACTTTAAGGGACACTCTAAAAAAGTATCAAGAGATGTTGAGGATAAATATGAAGAAAGAAAGTCCGAAAGTTTAGCTTTTATTTCGTCATTCACAATAATTTTATTGCTTCTCTGTGGCAAGTCTAGCGGACAATCAGCTTGAGTGAATAGAGTGTTTCCGTCGCTTTCGGAAGCAACATCAAATAAGGCATTATTTTCAAGCTCAAGCTTCCAAATAACCTCTTCAACAAAAGGTGAGCGCACTTTCTTTGTATCAAACAATGATTTTGCACTTGATTCTTGCCAATATATATGAATTGTTTTTGCACTAGCAAGCAATCTATACCACTGATGAGCTTCAGGATAGGCATAGATTTGATGATTTTTCAGTCCAAGAAGTGGGCGAAGTTTTTCAGGAAGTAATGGATTTTCACTTCTTTTTGATGGTAAAAATTCATCATTCGCATCAAAAATATGCACTGTATCAAATTGCAAGTTCTTTGTTTGTGAAAGCAATAAAACCTGCAAAGAATCATCAGAGTGATACTTGAAAGGTGTAGAGATTTTATTCAATTCATCCAACAAGATACGCAAACAAAAGTCATAAGAAAAAATTTCATTTGTATAATTTTTAGAAAGCCAAGTCAAAGCAGTTTCACGCATGCG
>CAYJIN010000019.1:0-14239 GCA_964370245.1 uncultured Desulfovibrionaceae bacterium | reverse complement strand
CGTATAGAGTAAAGGTAAAAGTGAGTTTTCGGTATTCAATACACACGCAGTTCTTCTGTCAGTATTCTGCTCTATATCAAGAGATTGAAATTGCGAATGAATATCAAAAGCTTGATGAAAAAAATATTCACTTCTTTTTATTGACTCAATAGCGCAGTTCGGCGAATTTTCAAAGGAAATCAACTCAAAAGATGTATTCCATCTTTGCGCTAAATCTTTATAAAAACCTGTGCTCCAATGGGCTTTTCCAGGCATTTCTGCAAGCATTGGATCAGATGTAAAAAGAAAATAACAGTCTTGTTCAGCAAAATATCTAAAACAGAGCTCTTCAGCTGATTTCACCATATCAATACCGCAAAAAAACATTTGTTTGTCAGTAAAAATTCGAGGTATAGAGTAGGATACGTCTTCAATTTTCTGAGCAAGTAAATATTTTCTAAAGCTTTGTGTGGTGAAAGCTTTTTCTTTTAAATTTTCAATATATTTTAGAGCAATAGCACGTAAATTAGAAAGAAGATAAGAAGAAAAATCATCAACAACATCAAAAGTATTTTTCAAAGAGAAGGCTGTGCTATTTTCTTCAAAACATTCCTGAAGAATATCATCTAAATAAACACCATATTGATAAAAATAATCAAAACTTCCTAGCTCTTTATGGAAAAAAGATCGCTTTCTACCCTCTTCATCACCTAATAAAGAAGCAAGAAATTTCTTTTCAGAAGCTTCGCCAGATGATTTTGCTAAATCAGTGACAATAGAATAAAGCAAGAAGATATTTTCTAATGAATCTAAATCTTTAGCGTTTATTTCATTTTCTTCTAACCAAGCAAATTCGCAATATTCAATAAGTTCAACTACAGTAAGAGCTTGTGGTAAAAAAGTATTATTTTCAATAGTTTGCATATATTCTAAACAAACTTGCTTTGCACGAGAAGTTGGAAAAACAAGCAAAGCATTTTCAAATTGGCTGGCTGTTTTTTCTTTAACAAATCTATGAATGAAAGGGAAAAAATCCTCTTTCCAATCGGAAAGTTTAAATGAATGAGATATGTTCATTATGCCTCCACCTTCTGAATTTTTTCCATATCGAGATACAGTAATAGACCTGTAATTTTTTTGTCTTTTGAAGAATCAATATCTGATAATATCTTTATATAATTACGGATTTGATCTTGATATTCATCTGATTCTGCGCCAGTTTTAAAGTCAATCACAATAACTTCAGCATCAGTTTCGACACAAAGATCACAACGGTAAAGCTCTCCATTTGCAGTAAGCATGCTCTGCTCACTCTTAGAATTTTGAATCCAGTATTCAAATTCTGCTTGAGACTTTAACCATTTGAAAATTCTTGATAAATCATTTATAAGTTCATTTTTTACGAGACTTTCTAAATCTTGCTTATTAATGACGTCAAAAATAATTTTATTTTCACAATTTTTCTTATATTTCGCAATATTGAAATATTTTTCAAGAACATAGTGTACAATATTTCCGCGCGTAACAGCATTAAATTCAGATAACTTATTAATCACTAGCCCTTGCATATTTAAAACAGGAACTCGTGCATAAAGCTTTGAAAAGTCGATATTTTTCTTTTCATAGCTCTCCACAAGTTTTTTTTCAGGTTTTCTTTTGCCAGAATATACAAAAGCCTTATCACTCTCATCATACTCGCAAACACTTTCAGCACTTTCTAAAAGCATTTGTGTAAGTGATGGATTTGTTTTCATTTCTTTATATAAAACATGCAGTTCTTCTTTAGCACGAGTAAAGGCAACATAAAAAAGGTTAATTGTTTCAAAAGCTTGAATTTTTAAATCACTTCCATAGTTTTTATGATAGATTGAATGTGGCGCAAAAAAGGAAAGATTATCCACTTGATAATGCTTTAAACCATCTAATTTTCTATCTTTTTTCTCATTCCAAACCACTACAAATTTATATTCTGCACCCTTCGATTTATGAATAGTAAGAATGCGAACTGCATTCACATTTTCTGGCATAGGAATTTTTTCTTCATGCCCTTCTTCATTCCAATATTTTAAAAACGAGTGTACAGTATTGATATTTCTACGTCCCGCTTGATAAGAAAGCTCTAAAAAGCGTGCAAAAAAGCCATTCTCTTGAGGATATCTTTGATAAAGATTTGTTTTCTCGTAGAGGTCAACTAGAAAATCATAGATTGATTTTCTTTGTGCAAAGTCGATATAATAGTTTATTATTTCGTATAGTTTTGGTGATTTTTGCTTGATACAAGTTAGTAAACTTTCTTTTCTTGATCTACATTCAAGCCAATCTTCCACTTTAATAAGTTGAGCAGATTCATTTAGAATTTGGTTTGAATTATTTGATTTCACTGGTAAAAATGTATCAAAAACTTGTCCATTTTCAAAAAGACCTGAATATGCAACAACATGCCAAAGTGCCGTATCATTTCTATTATCTTTAAGAAAATCCATAAACGAAAGACATTGGCGAACAATGAAATTACTTTTAATTTCAAGTGCACCCTCTGTAATAACTGGAATATTTTCTTTTGTTAACCACTCTGCAAAAAGCGAGCATGTTGTGTTATCACGCACAAGAATTGCCATATCTTTATATTCATAAGAAAGTGTGGCCTTTCTTACTATATCAACAAGTTGCGGATTTAAATCTTCATATAACACTTCATTATTTTGCGAATTAGGAATTTTATAAAGTGCAACTTTACCTTCAATTCCATTTTCCCATTTTGCTGAAACATGCTGTTTTACATCATCATAATTTTTTGATAATTCTTCACTATATTCTTTTGCGTTTTCATGATTTTTACAAAGTCTTTGCATAAGTTCAAAAGCAAAATCTTTATCTTTCACTTGTTCAAAAATTGCATTATTAAATTCGATAACATTCTTTGAACTGCGCCAGTTTGTTTCTAGTTTTTGATGTGAACATGGCCAATTCAAATCCTCTAAAATTCCTTCAAACAATGAAGAATTGCCGCCACGAAAGGCATAAATTGCCTGCTTTACATCGCCAACATAAGTAAAGTCACCACCACGTGATAAAGCCTCTAAAACAAAAGCTCTAATAACTTTCCATTGCTTTAAATTTGTATCTTGAAATTCATCAATAAGAATAAATTCAAGTTCATAAGGCAAACGTGAAAGAATTGTTGGAAGTAAACCTTTCTCTTCAATATTTTCTAAAAGTAGTTCAGTCACCCGCTCAGAAAGAATACAAGCCTTTGAAAACTCTTCATAAGATTGCAATTCTAGAATGAGCTTACAAAAATCAATGAGCGCTGTATATTTCAATGCATTTTGGAGTAAATACGCCATTTTATAGGAAGAGGAAATATTTTTTAGAAGAATTATTAATGTAGAATATTCAGCTAAATTTTCAGGCTTTTCGAGCGATGCTCTTTCTTTTTTATTAAGAATTTTTTCATATAATTCTTCATAATCTGCTTGAAAAAAAGAAGAAAGTTTAGAAAATTGACGAAATTCTTCTAACGCATTTCTATAAGGCGCCATTGTCACATGTTTAAAATTGCCTTTTGCATCAATTGTTTTTTTTGCATCAATCAGTTCATCAAACTTGAGCAAATTATTTTTAAATTCTTCAAAACTATAATTATAATGTGCACGAATTACATCAGTTGATGAGAGTAAGTTTCTCTCTTCAAGACTTAGATCATTTATCAAATTCAATGCTTCAAAGAGTGCTGTTCGCACTTTTTTTGTGCCTAAAAAACCTTTCTGATTTGTTTGGTAAAAAAGCGCGTCATACATTTTTTCATAAAAAGGAAGCAACAAAGAAACTTCTTCGTTTGCAGTATCTGCATCTTTTTTTAATGCAGAATAAGCTAAATCATCAAGCAGAGGCTCAAAAAAATCTTCTTTGTTAAATTGAATATCAAACTTTGCAGGTAAATGACTTTCAAGAGTATTTTGCCTTAAAATAGCAAGTAAAAAACTATCAATAGTGCGCATATTAAGCGAGAGATAGTTCTCAATGAGTGAAGATATGCTTTCTTTTGCACGAGCAGAATCTTGATATTCTGGCTCTAAATCAAGAGCAATATTTTTCAGGCGAGTAATAAGCTTACTCTTCATATCAATAGCCGCAGCATTTGTAAAAGTAATTGCTAGCACAGACGAAAAAATATCCTTGATGCTTTTTTTATCATTGAGAAGCAAAGCAAGAAGGATATTTATTATTGTGTGCGTCTTTCCAGAACCGGCAGATGCTTTAATTTGTTTTATTGTATTGTCGTGATTAGTTAAATTCGCTTGATTTGGCATATGCAGTCCGCATTATGTAAAAGAGTTGAATTTTATAAAGGCTTAATCCCCACTGGATTTGGTGAGCGACGTTTTAGGCGAGGCTTCTTAGAAGTATTTCTTAGTGATTTTGCATAATAAATATCTAAAATATTATTTGTAATTAGCCTATTATGCAATTCTGAAACAATCATCGCTTCATAGTTTGGCGCAACTGCAACAGACGCACCAAAGCGTTGGCGAACTTCCATCTCTACAAGTTGTGTGTGTTCCCATATATTTAAAAGCTCGTCATCAGGCAAAGTTTTAAACTCTTCTGAAGCGATTATTTCTTGTTCTTTTGCTATTTTGTAAGCATCTTCAAAACTATACATTCTAAATCTCCTACAAAGAAAATACTTCTTTAATTTATTAAAAGCAAGTGTTCCTTTGCATTCTTATTTTTTACATTATCTTAAATTTTAGTCATTGAATATAGATAGATAATGCAAATATGCATCTCTTACCTTACCTTCTGGTAAATTTAAACTTCCTAAATTTTCTGGGCGAATAAGTTCTACTTTTTCTGGGCCAGGATAAATTTCAACAGCTTCATTGAGTGGACGCTTATTTTGTAAAAGATGTAATTCTATTTTTTCAAAAAACTCTTGCCCCATAAAAGCATTGACTCTTTCTTTAATTTCATCAAGCATATAGGTAAGTTCATTCAAAACAAGATTATCTTCACCAGCTATGAGTAAAATTTTACCTCTATGCCCAATTGGCAAAGCGAGCTGATAAAGATCTTCCCCCATCACCATCTCCCAGTGCGCATACAGCTGAAAAATAATCTCTCTTGTTTCATCATAGCCTTTATCTCTAAAAACTTTTTGAGCAATTGCACTAAAAGCAGTTGGATGAAATGAAGAACGTTTTTTATCTTCATTCCAAACTTTTTTTGGTTTATATCTTTGTATTTTGGCCACTATTATCTCAAATCATTGTTAAATTGAAAGTTTATGAGCGTGTGAGCTCTCTTTCCATATCACGATTTTCAGCACGTTTTTTCAGCTCATCACGTCTATCAAAAAGATGTTTACCACGAGCAAGCGCAATTTCTAATTTGATTTTTCCACGCTTCAGATAGATTTTTACAGGAATAACGGTAAGCCCTTTTTGTTCAACTTTTGCAGCCATTTGAAGAATTTCTTGCTTATGTAGTAGCAACCTGCGTGTGCGAGTTGGCTCTTGCTTAGCATAGCCACCTTGCTCATAATGCGCAATATTCAAGCCCACAAGCATCGCTTCTTCATCACGAAAGTCCACATAGGAATCAACAAAAGATACTTTACCATTTTTAATTGATTTTACTTCTGGGCCTGTGAGGGCAATTCCTGCCTCATAAAAATCAATAAATTCATAAAGTTGTCTTGCTTTTCTATTATCTGCCAAACTCATAATAGCCTCTTATTCAAAGAAACGCATAACGTCGTTGAAAGTTGCAAAAAGCATTAAAGAAATAAGTAAAAATCCACCTACTTGCATAAGTCCATTCTGAATTTTTTCGCTGATTTGTCTGCGGGTAACCATCTCAATTACAGAGAAAACAATTGTGCCACCATCAAGAACAGGAATTGGTAATAAATTCAATAATCCTAGATTGATACTAATCAAAGCTGTAAGCATAAGAAGTGGAAGAATACCATTGCTTGCTTGCTCGCCAACAACTTGCGCAATCATAATTGGGCCACCAACATTATCAGCTGAAACAGAACCAGTAACAAGTTTTGCAAGACCAGTAAGCGTAATTTCAATAGTGAAAGCCGCTTGTTTATAGCCTTCTACAAAAGCATCAAAAAAGCCTAAAGGTGTGTGTTCAACAGCACCAGAAGGAGTTACACCAAGCAAGAAAGCTTTTTCTTCTTCGCCAAAAATATTTGTTCTTACACTTTCTTTTGGAGTAACAATTAAAGTTGAAATTTCATTGCCACGTGAAAATTCAATTTCAGTTGGATTTGCGCCAACTAAAGCTAAACTTGAAACAACTTCATCCCAGCTTTCAATAGTATATTCGCCAATTTTATGAATTGTATCATTTGGTTGTAAGCCAACTTCGGCAGCAGCACTACCCTCAACAACACTACCAATTTGCGGTAAAATAGTTGCTGAACCAGCATTCAAAGCTATACCCCAATAAAGAAGAAAAGCTAAAACAAGATTAGATAAAGGCCCAGCAGCAGCAACAACCATTCTTTGAAATGGTGAACGATTATTTATTGCATCTGCTTCTGTAAAGCCAAGTTCTTCAACTTCATCAGAATATTCGCCCACCATAGAAACATAGCCACCAAGTGGAATGAGCGAAAGCGCATAAGTTGTTCTATCTTTCTTATATTTCAAAATCTTAGGACCAAAACCTAAAGAAAATGTTATTACACCAATTTTATAATATCTTGCCGCTAAAAAATGCCCTAATTCATGGATAAATATAAGAACTCCAAGAACTAAAACTACAGCAACAGCTTGCCAGGAAAAGGAAAGAATTGATTCCATATGTTATTTCACCTTAATATTTTCTAATTTTTCTTTTGTTTGCACTCTATACAGAGCATCTGCATGAAGGATTTCATCAATATTCATCATATCTACATTTGCTTTTTCTAAAACACTTTCGATAAGTTGTGGAATTTGAAGAAAAGTGATTTTGTTTTCTAAAAAAGCATCTACTACAATTTCATTTGCTGCATTTAAAGCAACGCATTTATTTTCTTTATACGCCTGTTTCGCTAATTCAAGACATGGAAATTTTTGATTATCAACTTCATTAAAAGTAAGCGAAGCAAGTTTTTTCATATCTAATTCAGGCATTGAATATTTATCCGCATCAAGCGTATATGGATAAGCCAAACAATGCGCAATTGGCAAAAGCATACTTGGCACAGAAAGCTGAGCCATGAAAGAATTATCCTTATATTCCACAAGTGAATGAATAATACTTTGCGGATGAATCACCACATCTACTAAAGATAAGTCCATTCCATACAAATGGCAAGCCTCGATAACTTCTAAACCTTTATTCATTAAGGTAGCAGAATCAATAGTGATTTTTGCGCCCATGCTCCAGTTTGGATGTTTAAGTGCATCAGCAGCTTTTGCTGATTTCAAAAATTCATAATCTTTATCACGCAAAGCACCGCCAGATGCTGTAAGCATAAGCTTTTTCACATCTTTTGTATTATGCCCTTGAAGACATTGAAATAAAGCATGGTGTTCTGAATCAACAGGTAAAATACAAGCATTTGTTTTTTCACAAGTTTCTCTGAGTAGATTTCCCGCAAGTACAAGGCTTTCTTTATTTGCTAAACAAATGACTTTGCCTCTTTCAGCTGCTGCAAGCGTTGAACGTAAACCCGCCGCCCCTACTTGTGCAGACACAAAAGTTGTTACTTCTTCATGCCTTGCAATAAACTCATATCCTTCTTGACCAAAAAGAATCTCAGCTGAATAAGGCTTATTTGTTAGTTCAGAAAGAATTTTTTTGAGTAAAGGAATATCAGCTTCATCTTTAATGACAAGAACTTTTGGCTGAAACTCTACAGCTTGTTCAGCAAGAAGTTGAATATTTTTTCCACCAGCAAGAGCAAAAACTTCAAATAATTCTGGATAGGCAGCAACGATTTTGAGTGTGCTTACACCAATTGAACCAGTTGAACCACAAATGGAAAGAACTCTTTTTTTCTTTGCAAGAAGAGTGTTTTCTTGATAAAAATATGAACAATAGTCACTGCTAGGTAAGTTTGAAATATATTTCATTAATGTGTTCCGAGCTAGCCTAGTTTAGGTTAAAATCTTAAGCTAGGAAATAATGTCATCGCAAATAAAAATAGAGGCACAACAAAGAGAATACTATCTAAACGATCAAGTATCCCACCATGGCCAGGCAAAATATTTGAGCTATCTTTTACGCCCGTAGCACGCTTTAACGCCGATTCAAAAAAGTCACCTAATTGCGCAATAATTGAAAGTATTATACCTAAAAATAAATACGCCCACCAAGGCCCTGTGCCATAATGCGTGCAGAAAAATACTGAGAAAACAACCGCTGCAACAAGCCCACCAATACAGCCTTCTATACTTTTTTTAGGGCTAACAGCAACCCACACTTTATGTTTTCCACATGTTAAACCAGTAATATACGCAAAAGTATCATTCACAGCTGGTAAGAAAAATACATAAAGAATTTCATAAGGTGATAAATAAGAAACAAGTAATATAATTACAGGCAAATAGAATAAACCTGCTAATAAAACTGCGCCTTCTTTCAAGGCTTTATCTTCATTGCTTGTCCAACGAAACAATGTGAAAATTGCAACAATGATAAACATCAAAGCAAAAGACAGCGCGCCACCTGCGGGGGTATAGAATGCAATCAACAAAGATAAAATTGGTAAAAAACATGCAAAAATAAGAACTTTCATCTCATCTTTTTTACTTTTATCTAAAAACATTGAATAAAATTCATAGCTACCAAGTAAAGCAGCAAGAATAAGGCAAAGTTCAAGAATAAGTCCACCGGCAGACCAAGCAGCCATCAAGCTAAAAAACAAAATGAGCGCTGTAATAATACGTTTTATAAGTTCCAAATTATTTCCTATCTTAAAGCTTTTTAGTAAAAATGTTCTTATTTAACTTCACCTTGCACTTGTTCGTCTGTTTTACCGAAACGACGAGTGCGCGAACTAAAATCATCAATTGCTTTTTGCAAGTCATCTGCGCCAAAATCCGGAAAATAGAGAGGCGTAAAATAAAATTCACTATATGCAGCTTGAAAAAGTAAAAAATTACTAATTCTTGTATCACCACCAGTGCGTATTATCATATCAGGATCAGGAAAAGTTGGTGCATCTAAGTGCTTTTGAAATTCTTGTAAAAGTATTTGCATATCACTTGAGGATGTTGGAGAAAAGTCAGAAATGTTATTCTCCTTGCTCATGCGCACAATTGCACGCATAATTTCTTCTCTAGCTGAATAAGCAAGTGCAAGGCAAAGATTCATTGACTTGCACTTTTTTGTTTTATTCAAGGCATATTTAAATGCTTTTTGCGAAGCAAATGGAAGTGCGTCTATATCGCCAATATAATGGAGTTTTATATCATTTTCAAGAAGAGTTGGTAACTCGGCTGAAACAAAATCAACTAAAAGAGCAAAGAGGTTTTTCAGCTCTTCTGCTGGCCTTTGCAGATTTTCACGTGAAAGAGCATACAATGTTAGATAAGGCAGATTAAGTTGTCTTGCCTTAGTAATAAGTTCTCTCACAGCTTTAGAACCAGCTTTATGGCCTTCACTTCTTGAAAGCCCTCTTTCTTTAGCCCAACGGCCATTGCCGTCCATTATAATTGCAATATGTTGTAATGACACTAAATATCCATTATTTCTTTTTCTTTTGCTTGATATTTTTCATCGCATTTAGCAACAAATTTATCAGTCAATTTTTGAATTTCGTCTAATGCTTTTTTGCTTTCGTCTTCAGTAACTAGTTTATCTTTTTCTAGTTTTTTCATTCCGTCGTTTACATCTCTTCTGATGTTACGAATAGCAACTTTAGCATCTTCGCCATATTTTTTTGCTAATTTTGAAAGTTCTTTACGGCGTTCTTCAGTAAGAGCTGGAATAGCAATTCTGATAATTTTACCATCATTCATAGGGTTTAAGCCTAAGTCTGATTTTTGAATTGCTTTTTCAATTAAAGCGAATGAACCTTTATCCCAAGGCTGAATAGCAATTGTTCTGCTGTCAGGGATTGAAACTGATGCTAAACCTTTAATTGCTGTAGGTGTGCCATAATAATCAACTTTTAGTTCGTCTACTAATGTAGTTGAAGCTCTTCCTGTGCGCAATTTTGTAAATTCTCTGTCTAATGCTCCTAAAGCTTTTTCCATGCGATCTTCTGCATCAAACATAATTTCGTCTTTACTCATTATCTTCTCCGATTATATTTAGATATTTTTTTATATCAATTAGTTAGAAATAAGTGTGCCTTCTTCTTCGCCCATAAGCACGCGTCTAATTGCGCCGCCAAACATCGAGCAAACCATAAGAGGCATATTATTTTCTTCTGCTAAAGTTAAAGCTGTGAAATCCATTACATGCAATTTACGCGCAATTGTTTCACTGTAAGTAATATTATCAATTTTAACAGCGTCTTGGAATTTCATAGGATCTTTATCATATAAGCCGTCAACTTTTGTTGCTTTAATTATAAGAGAACAGTTAAGTTCAACACCACGTAAAGCTGCTGCTGTATCTGTGGTAAAGTAAGGATTACCGGTGCCTGCAGCACAAATAACTACACGACCTTTTTCCATATGTCGAAGCGCTCTTCTTCTAATGAATGGTTCAGAAACTTCACGCGCAGCAATTGCTGAAAGCACACGAGTTGGCACATTCATTTTTTCTAAAGCATCTTGCACTGCCAAAGCATTCATAATGGTTGCAAGCATGCCCATATAGTCAGCATTAGAGCGATCCATACCTTTTGCAGAACTTGATAGACCACGGAAGATATTACCACCACCAATAACTAAAGCTAGCTCAGCGCCATCAGCATGCACTTGTGCGATTTCTGTGCAAATTTTACTTACGATTTCAGGATCAACCCCAAAGCCATTTTCGCCAGCTAAAGCTTCGCCGCTAAGTTTTAAAAGAACTCGAGGATATTTTAAGTTATTCATATTTATCCTATTTTCTCTTTATTGTGCATAAATAAAAAGAAAAGGTAAAAAGGTTAATTGTTATGGTTTATAAGTATATAGATAATTTTAAAAATTTCAAGCCCAACTTTTTTATTGAGAAAAAGTAGTAATCATTTTGTTTTTTAGCTAGTTAGATATAAAAATACAAAAGATATGAGAAGAAAAATTAAATAATTCAAATTCTTTTTTAAATAAGTTAAACTAAAAAAACTTCCCCATTCTTTCGTGAATGCTTTTTTATTATTCAAACCTTTTAGATGAATTGCCATACTCAGTTCATAATTTCGCCTTGCTAGAGCATTCATAAGCATCTGCATAAAAATGAATATTTTCATAATTTTTTGACGAAAAGTATTTTGATTTCTAAGACGATACTTCACAGATGCCTTTATTTCTTTTCCAAGTTTTAAAATATCGTAAAAAGACTTCAAAACAAGTAAAAGCACTAAACCCATTTTCCATGCATGCTTTTTTGAAAAAAATGAAAAAAACCATGTTATTGCAAGCGCATAATCTTTAGCACTTGCAGCATTGTATGTTGTTAAACCTACTAAACCTAAAAAATATAGTTGAAGAACAAAGAGGTAGGCAAATTCAAAATTTTCTTTGATATTGGAAAAATAGAATCCATTTGTATAATTTATTGATTTTATAAATACAGTCATCAATCCCCAAAAAAAACAAAAAGAACTCAGTAGAAAAAATGCCCTAAAAGAACGTTGTTTCTTGTAGATCATGTAAAAAAAGAAAAAAGTAAAAAGAATGCTATAACTCAATAAATAAATTGAACTATAAACAAGGGATATATAAGTAATTAAAAGCAATGAAAACAAGATAAAGCGAGCATCATTTTCATAAAGAAACACACGTTTTTTCTCGCTACAATTTCCCTCTCTATTTTCAAGAAATTTATTACTATCTTTTTTCATTGGCATTACCAAGGCATTATTTTTTTGTTGAATTTCCAATAATTTGGAAGCTTAACGCCCATATTTGGCTCATTCTCCAAATACGCAAGAGCATCAACAGGTTTTCCATAAAACACTTGCTTGCCATCTTTCAAAAAGAGAACTGTATCAATAATATCTAAATACATTTCAATATCATGTGCAACAATACACTGAGCAATATTTTTTTCTTTATTCTGCAAAATGATCTTTCTTAGTTGTTGCATGGCAGGATAATCAAGATGTGAACTTGGTTCATCAAGCAGTAGGACTTGAGGCTCATCCATTAAAGCTGAAGCTAAGGCAAGCTTTCGTTTTTGCCCGAAAGAGAGATTTTCAACAAGCGCTATTTTCTTGTCTAATAAGTCAAAATCATTAAGTAATTGTAAAGCTTTATTTTGAATTTCTTCATCAATATCAGAAAAAGCAATCAGCATTTCCTCTAAAACTTCTTGCCCTATAATTTGCAAATCAGGGTCTTGCATAACAAGGCTTGTCAGCTCTAGCAAAGGAAATTCAGAAAGAATTTCACCACTTGAAGGCTTTAGAATACCAGCCAAAATTTGAAGTAAAGTTGATTTACCTGTGCCATTTTGTCCACAAATGCATAAGATTTCACCTTGCTGCAAAGAAAAATTTAAATTGCTAAGAATTTTCTCTTTATGCAAAAGTGAAACATTATAATTAAAATCAAGGGCTTTTACTTCAAAAATCATTGTTTTTCCATAGTTTATAAAATAATTTGTATTTTTATTGAGGAAGTTTAATATAAAATTCTACTCCTCGCAAGTTTTCTTTTAAATATAGTTTGACATCGAACTTAAATTTTGATATACATAAATTAGAGTGAAATTTAAACTATTTCTTGCTTTAAACAAAAGGACTTTTTATGACTATTAAAGAAATTTACGAATATGCTGATAAAATTGGAGTGCTCATTTTTTCAACCATTTCTAACGATGAAGTTCATTCGCGAGTTGCACATTTTAATGGCTATACTGAAGAAGGCATCTTTTTTCGCACAATGGGCAATAAACCCTATGGAAGACAACTAAAAGAAACTCTAAAAGTTACTGTTGCTGGTAATTTTGGCGGAAAAATTCTCAATCATGATGATGTTGGCGCAATTCCTGATTTTGAACCAGGATATAGTTTTCGTCTAATTGGCGAACTTCGCTATGTGCCCGCAGAAGAAATCATCGAAAAAGCAAAAACCAATAAATTTCTAGAAGTTGCAGCACGAGATATCGAAATGTATCCTGCCATGGGAAATGGTAATTACATCATCCATAAAGCAAAAGGTGAAATTTTTGACTATGATTTTAGTAAAAAAACAAGAGATCATAAAGTCTTGCGCACTCGTTTTGCTTTTGGTGGAGCTACTGCAAACCCAGCTGGTGTTCGCATTGATCCTGAAAAATGCATAGCTTGTGGAATTTGCAAAGAAACTTGCTCATTCAAAGCTATTCAAGAAGGCGAAAGTTATTCTTGTATTTCAGAGCGTTGTGATGATTGCGGTTCATGTATTTTAAAATGTCCTAAAGATGCAATTATGGAATCTTTAGTGATGTAGCAGGGATGATTTTATAGGATTTAGTTTACTGTCGGAGTGGTTTTGACTTCGTAATTTCCATTATTGTCTTTCTCGCTGGTAAGTGTCTTCGACGACCAAAAGGGTGCGCTAACAGGGCGTGCCGCCCTTAGTGTGCACCCTTTGGAAACCCCCACATTTTCCCTGCTAAAATTGTCACACAAGTTAAGTAAAAATTCCTCCATAATGGAGGAATTATTCACTTAAAGGTATGACAATTTTCTCGCAAGCACGAAGTTTTCTCTTAAATTCATATAAATAGTGGCATTGTGCTTTTTTAGCGAAGCTAAGTTTCTCTTCTCATTCTTTTGCATGCAAAAGAATAATTAAAGTTTTTTGGAAGGAAGGGTGGGGAGAGCTCGAGAGGGGAGGGAAACGTTGTCTTTTGTTCACAAAAGCATGGTTTCCCTCCCCTCTCGAATATCAAATACCTTATATACTACCGAATGAATCAAATTGCATGGCAAGCCCTGCTCTGCCTTGGGTTGCAGAGCGTAAATCTGTTGCAAAACCAAAGAGTTGTGACAATGGAGCTTTACCTTGTATTTTCTTAATATCAGAAGTTGATCCTTCAAGTAAATTTTCTACTTTTCCGCTGCGTTGTGAGAACGCCGAAATACTGTTCCCCACAAATTCTTCAGGGGCTGTAATTTCAACACTCATAATTGGTTCAATTCTTTTGAGATTTGCCTGTGAAA
>CAYJIN010000018.1:0-30133 GCA_964370245.1 uncultured Desulfovibrionaceae bacterium | reverse complement strand
CAAAAGAACTAAATCAAGTTCAAATAATCAAATCTTAGAATGAGTATTTGAAACCAACTGCAGCACGGTAACCGTTTTCTTCGTTAACATCTCTGTCTGAATCAGCGATTAAGTAGTTAACTTCGAACATAGCTTGAAGATCTTTGTAGATGTCGTATGAACCGAAAGCAGCTAATTCAACAACTGAATCTTCGTCTGACATGTAAGCAGGATCAAAACCGCCAGTTACAACTTTATCATCGTTAGTACCGTTGATCCATAATGCGTGTGCGCCTAAAGTTAAATCTTCAGTTGCTTCAAAACCTGTCCAGCAAAGACCAAGAGCCCAAGTACCAGTAGGTGTAATTACGCCTGATGTATCAGCAAGTGTTGCAGCTGATTGATCAAAGAATGCTGAGTAAGATGGAGCCCAACCTGAAGAGATATTAGCAATACGTCCACCTTCGTTTACGTCATCACCTGTAGCATACCAACCTAATAAAGATGGTGTACCATAAGCTGTTTGGTATTCGATTTGACCGTCTACTAACCAACCAGATGTTTCGTTATCATTAACTACTGGTGAATAAACATCGTCAGATGAACCGTATGTGAAACCAAGTTTGAATGTGAAAGGATCAAACATTGTGAATTCTGATGCAAAACCAACCCAGAAGTTGCTTTCGCCAAGAAGGCTACCAACTGACGGAACGCCACCAACTACACCAGGAGTTGCTGATGTAGGTGAAGCTTCGCCACCCATTGCATAAGCAATCCAAGGTGTTACTGAAACAACATCATTAGCAAAAGGAGCTGTTAATGCGAAAAGATCAACATTTTCAGTTGCTAAAGTAGTAGTGCTACCATTGTTGTTTACAACATATTTTGAAGCATAATCTTCTGCACGTGCCCAGTGAGCTGTAATTGCGAAGTTATCGTTAACTGGAGCAACTACGCTGATACCAGCTGCGTTATCGTCGATAACTGCTGAACCGAAAGTTGTTGGTAAGAAGAAACCTTGTTTACCCATACGTACTAATACGTCTGTTGTTGGAACATACCAGTCGATATACGCTTTACGTAAATCTAAAGCCCAGTTACCGCCACCAACGTTGAAAGGTTCAGCACCCCAAGCTTGTTTGCTTGGTGCACGGAATTGGATTTTAGCAGAAAGGTTTTCTGAGTTTGTGATATCAACATCAACAACGATACGTTGGTAAACGTTGAATTCTGATTCATTTTTAGCTCCGTCAGCAAGAGCTGAACCTTCAGATAAACCTAAAGCGTCAGAACCAACACCAACCATATACCATTGACCGCTTACATCAATTTCAGCAGCATTAGCGTGAGCTGAAGCACCAATGAAAAGGCCAGCAGCTAAAGCAAGAGTAATAATACGTTTCATAATCATTCCCTTCATAAATTTAAAGTTTATTAAATTTTGTTTTACTTTGTGAAAAAAGCTTTGCAATTTTCGTATATATATTGTATACAAGGCCAATATATATTTGTAAAACATCATTCCGAATTAGCACCTTGTCAAAAAAATATGACAACGTGTTTTTTTTATGTACTAATTTTTATACAAATGCAAGCGTGAACCATATTTTGTTACTTACTTTACAATTTGTTACAAATGTATTTGCTTTTGTAATATTTCAAATTCTTTCGACTATTTTCTTACATTCAATTATATCAATATGTTATAAAAATTTTCTTTTACTTGCGTGAATTATGTTTTTCTGTTAAGTTCTACGAGCCTAAAAAATTATTTTTTAGGTAATTTTATTTTGAGGTGTTTTATGAGAGTTTTAAAAAGCTTAAGTCTTGCATTTGTTATGCTCCTTGGTCTTTCTTTCAACGCAAACGCAGAAACCTATATTAATGGTATCGACGCAAACTACCCTCCTTTTGGGTATGTTGATGAAAAAGGTAACCCTGCTGGTTTTGACGTTGAAGCTGTTAACTGGATTGCTGAAAAAATGGGCTTCGAAGTGAAGCACCAACCAATGGATTGGGATGGCATTATTCCAGCTCTTTTAGCAGGTAAAATTGATATGATTGCTTCTGGCATGAGTATTAGCCCAGAACGTGCTGCAAAAGTTCACTTTACAGATCCATACTTCCAATTGGAAAAAGTTATGGTTGTTCGTAATGATAGCGAACTTACACTTGATGAAGCTTTCTCAAGCGACATCAAACTTGGTGTTCAACGTGGCACAAGCGAACATAACACAATTGAAAAAATGAAAGCAGATAAAAATCTTCCTATGGAATTGCGTTTCTATGATTCTGGCCCACTTGCAATTGAAGATTTAGCAAATGGCAGAATTGATGCAGTTGCAATGGATATTTTCCCAGCTAACGATTCAGTTGCTAAAGGTAAACCTGTTAAAATTATCGGCGCATGGCAAAAAGGCGACCAATTTGGCGTTGCTATTCGTAAAGACGATACTAAATTACAAGGTTTAATCAACGAAGGTTATAAAATGCTTCAGCAAGACCCATTCTGGGAAGAATTAAAAGCTAAACACCTTAAATAATAATTTATAACATAATAGGAGCTATTTCTCTTTTGTTTGATAGCTCCTTACTTTTTTAATATGGAAATACTTACTACATTATTTAATGCTCTGCCCTATGTTCTTCAAGGAACAGGTATTACATTATTATTAGTTCTTGGCTCATTAGCTTTAGGCTTTGTTGTTGGCGTGCCTTTAGCTTTAGGGCAGGTGTATGCAAACCGTTTTGTTGCTTTTATAATTGGAGTTTATGTATGGTTTTTTAGGGGTGTTCCTATATTACTTTTACTTTTCTTGTTTTATTTCGGCATTTTTGAATATTTTGGAATAAATATCGGCACCATTGGCGCTTCTTGCACCGTTTTAGGCCTTACTTCTGCCGCCTATCAATCACAAATATTTCGCGGTAGTATAAAAGCATTACCTGCCGGTCAAATGAAAGCAGCTAAAGCCTTAGGAATGACGCAAACCCAAGCAATCAAATCAATCATTCTTCCGCAAGCTCTAAGAACTTCAATTCCTGCTTGGTCGAATGAATATGCTATCTTGCTTAAAGATTCAGCCCTCTGCTTTGTTTTGGGCACACCTGAAATTATGGCAAGAACACACTTTGTTGCAACAAGAACTTATGAACATTTAGCCCTCTACACTATGGCTGGTGTTATCTATCTTGTTATTACTGTAATTGGAATTTATCTTTTACGTTTATTAGAGCGTAAAGTGCATATTGTTGGTACACTACAACCATTATAGAGTGAAGAATGAATTTACTAAGAGTTGAAAATATTTCCAAAACTTTGGGCAATCGCCTTATTTTGAATAATCTTACCGTTAATATGAATGTTGGCGATATAAAGGTTCTTATCGGGCCATCTGGTGGCGGAAAAAGTACATTACTGCAATGTATGAACCTTTTGCTGCTGCCTGAAACAGGTGATGTTTACTTTGAAGATAAAAAAATCGATATGAAAAATAGTCATCATCTTTGCTACTTGCGCCAAAATGTTGGAATGATTTTTCAAGATTTCAACCTTTTTGACCATCTTAATGTAATTGATAACGTTACTCTTGCTCTAAAAAAGGTAAAAAATCTTTCAAAAGATGAAGCAGATACAATTGCAAGAAAGCAGCTAGATAAAGTTGGTCTTGCAAACCGTGCTGGCCTTTATCCAGCACAATTATCAGGCGGGCAAAAACAGCGTGTAGCTATTGCTAGAGCTTTAGCAATGGAGCCTAAAATGCTTCTTCTTGACGAGCCAACTTCTGCGCTTGACCCTGAATTAGTAGGCGAAGTTCTTAATGTTATTAGAGAACTCGCTGAACAAGGCATGCCGATGATTATGGCTACACACCAAATGGATTTTGCTAAGAACTTAGCAACTGAAATTTTATTCATGGAGCAAGGTTCAATTATCGAACAAGGTTCTCCAACAGAATTATTAAATAATCCAAACAGTAGAACATCTGACTTCTGCACAAAGACTTTAATATAAAAAAATTTGCAAAAGCAAAAATGATTTATGGAGTAATTAGAAATGGCTTTTTCACTTTTCGGACATAGCAGAAATAGAGAAACAACTCTCACTTGTCCTGAATGTAATGACGTAATGCTTATAGGGCGTGGTTGACGTGATGTTGCTGTATGGTGCAAGGCTTGCAACCACCAAATGCCTCTTGTAGAAGCGATTCAAAATATGGATGATGTTATTTCTGACTTTTTAGAGTCAGTATATTGCGATAGAATGTAAGAATAAAAACAATTGAATTTTTATCAAAAAAATCCCCGCTTAATTTGTCTATTAAGTGGGGATTTATTGTTTTACTGCTTTACTTATTTTATTGATTATTTCTTACTTTTTCAGACACAGAATACACATAATCAACCCATTCTTGCGGGTCTTTGTCTATGCCAAGCCTATCAAATTCACGTCGTAAATATTCAACAAAAGGAGGAATTGCAAGTTCTTTAAACTTATTCATTTCTTCTGGGCTAAGTTCATAAAATGTGCAACCATTTGCTTTCATTGTTTCTATATCTTTGGCTGTGCTTTCAACAAGCAATTGTGCGGTTTTTCTACCCCAAGGTTCTGTTGTTTTAGTTATAATTGCTTTTTCTTCATCTGATAAGTAATTCCAGAAATCATTACTTGCCCAAGTGAAAATAATAAAGCTTGAAGCTGGCACAGGAGTAATATCTTTTGCAACTTCCATAAATTTATTTGCTACACCTGATGGTAATGGTGCAAATAAAATATCACCCATGCCACGCTCTAGGGCAATATAAGTATCATTAGGCGCTACTTGCACAGGAACACCACCCCATGCTTTAATTTGTTCAACAAGTTGACCATTCCAAATAAGCACACGCTTACCCTTTATATCTTCAACAGAAGTGATAGGGCCAGTTTTTGAGAAAAATCCGAATTTATCAGCTCCCCACATATTAAGAAGATGTCCAGGCGTATCTAGTTCTTTTTTAATTTCAGGATTAGTTGCATAAATTTCATAAAGCATTTCTGTTGAGTGTATAGCATCGTCACTACCAAATGGAATGTTTATAAAGGCAGTTAGTGGAAGAACATCTAAGCTAAAAACAGGGCTGATGCTTCCCATATCAAGGCTACCATCCATAATTGCAGAAACAGCTTCATTTTGAGCAACAAGAGATGAAGAGGTGAAAACATAAGGTTTTAAAACCCCGTTTGATTTTTCAGGCAATTCTTTTTCCCATGGCTTTCCAATATTAATAATGAAAGTGTGCGCTGGTGTGTAAAGCGATTGGTAGTTGAAGTCAACCTCTGCAATTGCAAGCGAAGGCAGAGTAAAGGCTAAGAGCGTTGATGTTACGAGTAGTTTTTTCCATAATTTGTTCATAAAAATCCCCTTATCAATAATGTTTTTAGTGTAAATTACATGTTGTTTGGTAACCATAAAGCAAGTTCTGGGAAGATAATAACCAATGCAGCACAAATAAGCATACCTACAAAGAAAGGCATAACCCCTCTAAATATCTGCGCCATTGGAATATGCGTTGCTATTGACGACATAGTAAATACATTCATACCAACAGGCGGCGTAATCATACCCATTTCCATAACAATAACAGTTACAACACCAAACCAAATTCCATCAAAACCAAGTGCTTGAATGGTTGGATAGATTGATGGCAAAGTAAGCATCATCATTGGCATAATGTTCATAATACAACCTAAGAAGATGTAGATAACAACAACTAATCCCAAAACAACATAACGGTTTACTTCAACGTTCATAATAAAATCAGCAAGGAGGGTAGGCAAACGTGAAGCAGCTAAAAAACCACCAAAAACTTGCACGGCCATAATCATCATAAAAATTCTACCGCACATAACTGTTGTTTTTACAAGTGAAATTTTTAGATTTTCTTTTGTAAGTTTTTTGCGCATTAGAGCAAACAAGAAACCACCAGCTGCACCAACTGCACCACCTTCGCCAGGTGTGAAATAACCAGCAAGAATACCACCAACAACGATAATGAATAAAACAGCTACAGGAATAAGTTTTACAGTTGAGATAAGTTTTTCAGCAAGTGAATACTTTGCTGATTTTGGTGCTAATTCAGGGTTACGCCACACTTGGAATATAATAATGCCAATAAAAATAAGTGTAAGTAAAATTCCTGGGATAATACCAGCAATAAAGAGTTTACCTATTGATTCCTCAGTCATAATTGAGTAAAAGATAAAACCCATTGATGGAGGAATAAGAATACCTAATGTTCCACCTGCAGCAAGTGCTCCAGTTGAAAGTGTAGGGTGATATTTTTCTTTTTCCATTGCAGGAAGAGCTACAGAACTCATAGTTGCAACAGTTGCCAGAGATTCACCACAAACAGCTCCAAAACCAGCACAGCCTCCAATTGTGGCAGCAGCTAAACCGCCAGGCAAACGCCCCATCCACTTATTAGCACAATCAAATAAGTCGTGCGATAATCCTGAAAAGTAAATAAATTCACCCATAAGCATAAACATAGGAAGAGCAACTAAAGTAAATTCATACGCATGGCGGAAAGGTGCAAGTCCAATACCATTTAATGGAGCCCACATATTACGTGAAATAGCAATTGATCCGCAAATACCAATGACAAGCATTGCAATAGCAATCGGAACACGTATAAGTAAAAGCACCATAAGAAGCGCAAAACCAAAAGTTCCTATTAGTAAACCAGAAAGGCGTGTGCCTATATATCTATAGATGAAAGGTAGAGCCATAATAGAAATTGCAGCAAAAACAGCAAGGAAAATTCCAAGATAATCTTTTGCATCAATCATTTCTTTTATTGAATGTAATAAAAGGAAAATAAAAGCAATAAATACGAGAAAGAAAGAGAATGCTGTGAAAAAAATAACATAACTCTCAGGGATAAGTAATACGGCAGTAGCACCAGCATGGTGAAAACCAGCTTGAAATGATTTTAGTGCAAGAAGTGCAATAGCGGTTATTCCCATTACATTCGCAAATAAATCAATTCTGCATTGCTTTTGCGCCTTAAATTTAGTGTAAAATAAATCAATTTGAACAGGTTGACGTTTAATGAACGTGAGTGCAGTTGCTGAATATGCTATAATAACAAGCACCAGCATCTGAATTTCCATAATTCCATCCATTGAACTTGAGGCAAAACTTCTCAAAAAAACATCAATACAGATAGGAATAACTAGCAAACCAAGGCAAACTGCACCAAATAACATTAGGTATTGAGTGATTTTGATATAGCCAGCTTCTAGTGAATTGAAAGGTTTGTAAAAACCTGTTGATTCACGACTAATAGGATAATGAGCCATAAATTCTCCTGTAAAACTTTGAAGTTCAAGATTATTACGGATAATGCAGGTTATAAAATTTTACTATCCAAAAACCTTACTGTTGCATTCTGCAAAGCACCAATATAAAGCATTAACCTTTTCTCCTTATGCTTTATTTAACTTAGTATAAGTAAAAGCAGAATAAAATCTATGCTACCAAAAAAATGTCTCAAAAGAAGCATTTTTTTGGTTTGGTTTATTGCCAATTTTGTAAATTTTTACTATAGAGCTTTTATCCAACTTATTTAATAATACTTGGCGGATAAAAAAAGACTAAGATTCCTTGCTGTGAATCTTAGTCTATTAATAAATTATAAAATTTTATTGTAAGTGCAATCGTACTAAACTTTAAAAATTCTCTTCGTATTTGCAATAGATGTTTCGAGGCAATGATGGCCTTTTAAATATTGAAGAGGATCATGGTTCAGCTTTTTTGTGAGCGATTTCATCATCATTTCAAATTCGTCACGAACTTCTACTGGGATAGATGGAAACTTATTTAACGTTCTTTCAATTTCTTTACGCAAAATTTCTTCTGTTCTATTATTGAGTGCAACAATAGTTGGTTGACACTGCAAAGAATAAACCCATTGATTAAAAGAAAGTGTTTCTTCCTTTACAATTTCCCATGCTTTATCTGCTTCAAGGCGACGATTAGCCATATTTTCTTCAACAACTTCTTTCAAGTCATCAATATCATAAAGATACACGTTATCAAGCCCGTTTACATCAGGGTCAATATCACGTGGCATTGCAATATCAATAAAGAACATTGGGCGATATTTACGAGCTTTCAAAATTGGCTTAATATCTTCAGCGCAAAGAATAGCATGTGAAGCACCTGTTGACGAAACAATAATATCAACATCCTCAAGATAAGTTTTCACTTCATCAAAAGCAATTGCTTTACCAGAAACCTTTGCTGCAAGTTCTTCAGCATTTGCTAAAGTTCTATTTGCAACAAAAATATTTTCTACACCAGAATGCTTTAAGTGGAGGGCAGCTAATTCTGCCATTTCACCAGCACCAATAATCAGCACACTTCTTTCTTCAATATTATCAAAAATACGTTTTGCTAATTCAACTGCAGCATAAGAAATTGAAACAGCTGAACTTGCAAGTGAAGTTTCAGTACGCACTCTTTTTGCAACTGAAAAAGCTTTATGAAGAAGACGTGTAAAGATAGTGCTTACGCTTTTAGCATCAACACTTTTTTTGAAAGCCTGCTTGAGCTGACCAAGAATTTGTGGTTCGCCAAGCACAAGAGAGTCTAAGCTTGAAGCAACTGCAAATAAATGCTCAATTGCCTTATCATCAATAAAAGTAACTACATGCGCACGAAGCTCATCTTCATTACCTTTTTCTTTAGCAGAAAGCTTAGCCCATCTTCTGATAAGCTCACTTTCATTCTCTATATTATTTGTCATCACAAGAAGTTCAACTCTATTACAAGTTGAAACAATAAAAACTTCTGAGCAAATATCCGCAAAATGTGTGCGAAAAGTTTCAGCTTCAGGATCACAAAAAGGTGCAAGCGAATATTTCTCACGAATTTCTACACTTGCAGAATTATGGTTCATACCAATGAGAATTATATGTTTTTCGTCCAATGTCATAGTCATCTTCATTATTTTAGAAATTATGGTGTGTACTAAATAATGTATTTACTCCAAGAAGTGAAAAAATACTTAATGCACAAATTGTTATTGCAAGTAAAGCTGGTTTCTTTCCTTTATAGGAAAGGCCAATGCGCGCGTGAAATAAAATCGCATATAAAGTCCAAATAATTAGCGAGGTTATTTCTTTTATATCTCCACTAAACATTGCTCCCCATGCTGAACCTGCCCAAATAAATCCGCAAGCAAGCCCTATTGTATAGCATGGAAACCCGACTAATGTTGAGGTGTAGTTTATTTTATCTAAAGCTTCAAGTGATGGAAATAGCTTCATAAAGTTTGATGCTTTCATTTTCATCTTCATTGATTTTTCTTGAATAAGAAATAAAATGCTTGCTACTCCGCTTATGAGCACCAGTATTAGAGCAATTGAAATTGCTAAAATATGCACTAAGAAGAGCATTCCACCTAAAGGAACATAAGCCATTTCTGCGCTTCTTTCCGCAAGCATTGCAGTGTGTAGCAACACAAAAAGTAGAGGCGATGAAATAAGAAGAAGAAAATTGTTTTTTATCTTATAGCCAACAGTTGCAAGAATTAAGGTTAAAAACCAAGAAAAACCATAGAAATATAAATCTTTTGAGATTATAGCATTTTCAGCAAATGCTGGTTTAGCAACTTTTACAAGAAGAAGGGTTAATACAATAAAACCACCAAGCGAAAATACTTTTGCAACTTTATCAAAATTTCCTTTTTTTGCTAAGAAAGAAAGAAGCATAAAAACAGATGCTAAAGCATAACATACAAGACCAAATATGAGAAGTACTAACATAATGCACCTATGATTACTGTTTGTAATGTTTGAGGAAATAATTCAGCAATTAAATTATGTATAGCTTTTGTGTTTTCTTCATTTTTTTCATTAAAATAGGAAAGAAACACGTCTTTATAGGGTGAAGTTACAAAAGTTCTAAAAATTTTAGTGTTTTCTTTTGTAGGTAAGTCTAATTTTAATATTTCAGGACGCAATCTTCCAAGAAATGCGCATAAGTCAGCATAGCCCTTATCAAGAAAAATTTCAATATCTTCTTTGAGGGCACGAGAGAGTGCTGGGCTTAATCCATTTGTTGAAAGTGTTATTAGAAGTTCCTCTTTACGCACAAGTGCAGGCAAAGAAAATGAACCTTCTGCAGGATTTGTAACTACATTACAAAAAATATTTCTATTTTTACATTCTAAAGCGATTGTAGAATTCAATTCCTTGTTTTCTGTTGCAACAAAAACAAGATTGCAGGATTCTAAATCTGCATTATCAAATTCTCTCTCAAAAAATAATACATGCGCATTATCTTTAAATGAAAAATCATCTTTCTTGATATTTTTATCAAGAACTTTGATGCTTTCAACACCCTGTAAAAGCAGAGTTTCTATTTTACGATGCCCAACCTCGCCTGCTCCAATAACAAGAGCTTGCACAGCTTTGGCATCTATATTAATTGGATAGCTACTCAATTTCAACTCTTACTTGCTTGCTGTTCTCAATATAAACATAAGAATTTATATTGAATTTTTTGAGATAACTTTCTAGCACATCAAAATATGCACCTATAGTATTCACGCAATGCCCATCAGAAGCAATAGTAATTGGCAAGTCAAGCTCAGAAGCAATATGCATAATTTCTTCGCAAGGATACATTTCTTTGCAAGGTTTTCTAAGGCCAGCTGTTGAAACTTCCATTGCTATTCCAGATTCTTTTGCAAGAACTAAAGTTTCTCTAATAAGAGCTATATTTTTTTCTTCGCTACGCCATTTTTTGAAATCGTCAATTGCAAAAATTTTGATTAAATCAGGGTGTGCGATTGTATGGAAAAGTTTTGTTGCAATCATCTTTTGCATTGTTTTATAATATGCTTCAAAAAAAATTGATTTTTGCGTATAACTTAAACAATCCCAATCTTGTGCTTGCGCATCAAAGCCCCATTTTCCTAGAAAGTGTATACCGCCGATAAGATAATCAAAATCATACATCTTTGTTGTTTCAGTAACAAATTCTAGTTCGTTTTCAAGCCAATCAATTTCCATACCAAAAAGAACTTTCACATCTGTCTGATTTGTTTGCAATTCTTTAACTTCACGAACATAAGTTGGAAGCATTTCTTTGAGCTTTTCACGATATTCTGATGGATAATCATAGCCTAAAGGACGAGGTGAATGCTCAGAAAAACCGTGAACTTTTAGACCAATTGATTTTCCTTTTTCAAACATTTCTGTAACAGTACTTCCGCCATGGGCATAAGAAGTGTGCGTATGTATATCAGTAGTGAGCATTGTATCCTCAATAAATATTATGTATAGTTGGTAATTTTATAAATTCAATTCAATCATAAAAAAAGAGATGCTAGCATCAAGTATTGAGCAAGAACCTCATAAAAAATAAATAAAACAAATATTTTTTTTAGTATTTAGAAAAAAATTCTTTAAGTTTTTCAAATGTTTCTGGGCTAATTACATGTTCAACCCTGCAAGCATCTTCTTCTGCAACTTCCTTAGAAATTCCCATTACTGTAAAAGCATTCATAAGGACAGTGTGCCTTTCTAAAACATAAGTTGCTTGTTCACGCCCAATTTCAGTTAGAATGATATAGCCCTCTACATCTATATCAATCGAACCTGCTTGCTTAAGTTTCTTCATTGCAACGCTAATACTTGGTTTTGAAAAACCCATAGCCTTAGCAATATCAATAGAGCGCACTTTACCTTGTGCGTTTTCTAACACTAAAATAGTCTCTAAGTAATTTTCTGCTGATTCTTTCACGTTTTCTCCTGAATCTCCTCGCTTGTTATAGCAAAATATATTTTTTTTATCAAGTGCAAAAAAAAGACTTGACAATATTCACGGAGTTAGCTACAACTAACTCATGAGCAAGAGCCTAGTCCACTCGAGCTTAGGGAAATAGTATAACACAGAGGTTAGTCACAACTAATCTCGCATATAGGAACACCTCCACATCCTATATAAAATCGCATTAGTTTTTAACCATAGTCCATCTCCATACAAGAAGCACGCAACAGCGTGTTTTCTTGTTTTAAAAAGGATTTTTTATTTATTTAATTATTTTTAAAGAAAATGCTTGACAAAACAAGATCAGTTAGCTATAACTAACTCATGAGCAAGAGCTTAGTCCACTCGAGCTTAGGGAAATAGTATAGCACAGAGGTTAGTCACAACTAATCTCACATATAGGAACACCTCCACGTCCTATATACAAATCGCATTAGTTTTTAACCATAGTCCATCTCCATACAAGAAGCACGCCATAGCGTGTTTTCTTGTTTTAAAAGCTTAGAAAATTGAGGAAACTTTAAACAAAAAAAGGGTAGCAATATTTCGCTACCCTTTCGTACTTTATTTATTGAAATTAAATTTTTACATTTAACGTTTCAACTAAAACTTTTACAAGTTTATCTTTTTCTTTATCTACTTCTGCATCAACAAGAGTTTTTTCTTGTGAACGGAAAGTGAGTCTAAATGTGAGGTTGTGTTCTTCGCTATCTTTTGGTTGATAAAGATCTTGCAACTCAACACTTTCAAGCAATTTTGTTTTTGCATTTTTTAGTGTATCAACAATATCTTTCATCGGCACTGAACGCGGCGCAATAACTGTAATATCACGGCGCACAGGCGGGTAAACAGGAAGTGAATTAAATTTAATTGTATTTTGTGCAGATAAGCCACGCAAAGCACATAGATTTATTTCAACATACCACACGTATTCACGAGCATTGTAATAGTCCGCAATTTCAGGTTTAATTCTACCCATTGTTGCAACTACATTGCCAGCATCAGCTAAAGCAGAACCTTCAAGTTCAATTTTCACAGCTGGACTCATGAATGGATGATTATTCACTTTTTCCATTTTTGGAAGTGGAAGATGCAAGAAGTTATTGAAGAAAGTTTCAACTATTCCTTTTAAATCAGAATATTCAAAAATCTCATCATTATGTTTTGGATGTGGGAAGTGTGAATAACGCTCACCAGTTAGAAGAACAGCCATTCTTCTTGTTTCGTGCACTGTTGTTTCTGATTTTGGATCTTGCACAAATGATTGAGCAATTTCAAACAATTTCAGCGAAGTATTACCTTGACCCATGTTTACTTTCAAAGCATTTAATAAGCCCGGTGCTAAATCAGTTCTAAGTACATTTTGCTCTGCAGTAAGTGGGTTTGCAATGCTCACGCGATGTTCTTTTGCAATATTGAGTCTATCTAAATCTTCATGCCCAACAAAGCTGTAGCAAACACATTCATTTAATCCCATGCCCGCCATAAAATGACGTAAACGAACTAAGAATGGATGACGAGTTTCAAGTTTTCCACAACGTTGTAAATCTTTTAATACAGGTGGGAACTCTTCAGGGACTTCATCAACACCATAGCAACGAATAATTTCTTCTGCTAAGTCAGCTTGGCGGAATAAGTCAGCACGCCAAGTTGGTGCTGTTACCATCCAATTATCTTCATCTTTCTTTTCAACTTTACAGCCTAAGCCTGTAAGAGTATTTTCTGAAAATTCTTTTGAAATATCAACACCAAGCAATTCAATACATTTAGGATAATTGAAATTAAATGCTTTTGGAGCTTCAATATGATTTTCAGTTTTCAAAACATCTTTACGGCAAGTAGCACCTGTAAGTTCTTGGATAAGTGCAGCACAGCGATCACGAGCAAAGTCAACAATACCAGCATCAACACCACGTTCAAAGCGGAAAGATGCGTCAGAAGAAAGTGCAAGTCTTCTTGCTGTTTTTCTGATAAAGGAAGGATTGAAAACCGCAGCTTCAAGGAAGATTGAAGTTGTTGCTTCAGTAGTTTCTGAGTTTAGACCACCCATTACACCACCAAGACCAAGCGCTTTAGTTTTATCAGCAATAAGAATATCATTAACTTTTAATGCACGTTCTTGACTGTCAAGAGTTGTGTATTTATCGCCATCTTTTGCTGAAACAACACAAACAGTGTCGCCTTCAATGCTATTTTTATCAAATGAGTGTAATGGTAAACCAAGTTCCATAAGAACATAGTTTGTTGCATCAACTACATTTGAAATTGAGCGAATGCCCACTGCATTTAAGCGATATTTTAACCAAGCAGGTGAAGGCCCTACTTTCGGATTATCCAATACTCTACCTGTATAATAAGGCGAGAGATTTTTATCAACATCAAGTTTTAATTCGCTTTCTTTACTTTCATCAAGCTTAAGCTCGTATTTTGGTAAAGTAAGTGGTAAATCATAAGCAAGCGCAACTTCACGTGCAAAACCTAAAACAGATAAGCAATCTGCACGGTTAGGAGTAATACCAATCTCTAAAACTTCTTTATCAAGATTAAGTGCATCAACAAGTTTTGTGCCCACTACAAGTTTTTCTTCTGGCAAAATGTTGTTCAAAACCATAATACCATTATGTTCATCAGAAAGTTTCAACTCTCTTTCTGAACAAATCATACCGCATGATTCAACATTTCTCAGCTTAGCTTTCTTGATTTTCATTCCTTCAGGCATAGTTGTACCAACTAAAGCTACAGGAACATATTGCCCTGCATCAACATTTGGTGCGCCACAAACGATTTGAATCAATTCTGCTTGACCAACATCAACAGAACAAACTGAAAGTTTATCTGCTTCGGGGTGTTTTGTGCGTTCTTTTACATAACCAATAACAATTGGTTCGATTTCTTTATATGGCTCTAAAACATTTTCTAATTCTAAGCCAAGCATAGTAAGCTTTGCACCTAATTCTTCAGCACTACCTGTATAAGGCACAAATTCTTTTAACCAAGCCAATGAAAGTAACATATTAAATCCTATTTAGCTTTATGCTTTGTATTATTTTTGTTCTGAAAGAATTTTTTGTGTTGTTAAAGCAATTTCTAATTCTTCATTTGTTGGGAAAATTACTACAGGAATTTTTGATGCAGGTGTTGAGATAACTCTTGGCCCACTTTTACGTGTGTAGTTTTCTTCTTTATCAACATCAATGCCAACAAAAGAAAGATTTGCAGTTACGCCTTCACGAACAAATTCATCGTTTTCGCCAATACCGCCTGTAAAGATAAGACCATCAATGCCATCAAGTTCAAGCATGTAAGCGCCAACATATTTGCGGATTCTGTGAACAAACATTTGGAATGCAAGTTCTGCTGCTTCGTTACCTTCTTCTCTAGCTTGGTGAAGGTCACGCATATCATTCATGCCACAAATACCTTTGAGGCCTGATTGCTTATTGAGGAAATTATCCATTTCAGCAGCTGATAGACCTTCGTTTTTCATGAGGAAAAGTGGAAGAGCAGGATCAACATCACCACAACGTGTTCCCATCATAAGACCTTCAAGAGGTGTAAGACCCATTGTTGTGTCAACACAAACGCCGTTTTTCACAGCTGACATTGAGCAACCATTACCTAAATGGCAAACAATTAATTTGCATTCTTCTGGTTTTTTACCTAAGAAAGCTGCTGCTTCACGTGATACAAATTTATGTGATGTACCGTGGAAACCATAGCGACGGAGTTTATATTTTTCTGAAATTTCTTTTGAAATTGGATATGTATATACATGTTCTTCCATTGTTGAGTGGAAGCCTGTGTCAAAAACTGCAACTGATGGAAGAGAAGGGAAAAGTTCTTCTAAAACTGCAATACCAGCTAAGTTTGCTGGGTTGTGAAGTGGGCTTAGTGAAGAAAATTCTGAAATAATTGATTTTACTTCTTCTGTAACTAAGCAATCAGAAAGGCTGCCACCAAGAACAACTCTGTGACCTGCAGCATGAATTTCACTTGCGTCTTTAATAACGCCTTTATCTGCAGATGTTAGAATATTTAAAACTTCCAACATACCATCACGATGAGTTGCAAAAGGTTTTTCTAATTTAATTTTTTCTTCGTTATCAGTATCAGGGAAACGTTTATACACTAAAGTTCCCATTTCTTCACCAATACGTTCAACTAAACCAGCGCATAAAGGTTCTTGTGATTCCATATCAATAAGTTGGTATTTGAATGAAGATGAACCAGCGTTAATTACTAAAATTTTCATGGTTTATTCCTTTGATTTAGATATTTATAAAATGATTTAGACTTTGTAGAGCAACAAATAATTCTATTTATTGAGCAAGCAAAATGTTTAAATCGATGATATTTTGTTTTTCTCAAGAGGTAAAGCATTATTTTGCACAAAGATAGATCATTCTAGCTTTATATTTTACAAACTAATTACGTCTCCAAGAGTCGCCCATTGAGAACTGTGAAAGGAATCTTACATCGTTTTCAAAGTTCATACGCAAATCATTGATGCCATATTTAAGCATAGCAATACGCTCAACACCAAGACCAAAAGCAAAGCCTGTAACTTCTTCAGGATCATAGCCAACAGCTTCAAAAACTGCTGGATCAACCATACCTGAACCTAAAATTTCAAGCCAACCAGTTGTTTTACAAATTCTGCAAGGTTCATTATTTAAATGACCTTCGCCTTTACAACGCATGCATGAAACATCAACTTCCATGCTTGGTTCAGTGAATGGAAAGAAAGAAGGACGGAAACGAACTTTTGTTTCTTCGCCAAAAAGAGTTTTACACATAGCAGAAAGAATGCCACGTAGATGAGCTAAAGAGATTTTTTCGCCAACCAATAAACCTTCAACTTGGTGGAACATTGGTGTGTGCGTAATATCAGAATCTCTTCTATACACTTTACCAGGAGCAATAACAGCCACAGGTGGCTTACGCTCTTTCATAGCACGAATTTGCATTGGTGAAGTGTGTGTTCTCATTAAAATTTTATCTGCAACAAACAAAGTGTCTTGCATATCACGAGCTGGGTGATCATGTGGGAAGTTTAAAGTTTCAAAGTTATAATAATCAGTTTCAACTTCAGGCCCAACCACAACATCAAAGCCAAAATCTTGTAACACTTGGCAAATATCTTCCATCACAATATTAATTGGATGCATAGAACCATGCCAAGGCTGTCTGCCTTGCATTGTGTGATCAAAATTATCAACAAAAGCTTTTTCTTGTGCTTCAACAAGTTCAGCTTTCTTTTTATCAACTGCTTCAGTTACTGAAACTTTAACTGCATTAACTGCTTGACCAAATTGAGGGCGTTCCTCTTTTGGCAATTCTTGTAAGCGTGTCATAAGTTCAGCAATTTGCCCTTTACGACCAAGAAACTCAACACGGAGTTTTTCAATTCCATCTAACGACAAAACCTGACTAAGCTCATTTTCAAATGAAACAGTCAGGCTATCAAGTTTTTCACGCAAATCCATACGTGTACTTCCTTATTTATATATGTTTTGGCACTTCGTACACAAAAGCTCGTTTGCAACAAATGTTCTTCTTACTAATTAGCTAATTTTTTGTTTCTTTTAGCTTATAGCAAAATACTTGTTTTGGCACTTCGTACATTTAGTACATTTAAAAAAAGGTGGTAGGACAAAATCTTACCACCTTTTATTTGCACAAAAAATTAAGCGTGTGCTTTTACTTTTTCTACGATTTGAGCAAAAGCAGCTTTATCTCTTACAGCAAGGTCAGCAAGCACTTTACGGTTAAGTTCGATGCCAGCTTTTTGCATTGCATTCACGAAACGTGAATAGCTCATACCGTGTTCACGAACAGCAGCATTGATACGCATGATCCAAAGTTTACGGAACTCTCTTTTCTTAACTTTACGATCTCTGAATGCATAGCATAATGAGCGTTCAACTGCTTCACGAGCTGTACGGTATAATTTATGGCGACCAGATCTAAAGCCTTTAGCCATATCCAAATATTTTTTATGCCTACGATGTGAGGCAAGCCCTCTCTTTACACGCATGGAGTATCTCCTTTCTTCATTCGACGAGGCGGAAGGTGTTGCCAGACGAATGTCTAAAATTCTTCATAAATTAACGATCTTATTTTTTGATAAGCTTTCGTTACAACCTAAATAATGCGACTACTTAATTCTTATTGAAGTAAAAAACTTCAAACAAGAAACTAAGCGTATGGCATCATTCTTTTTACTGCTGATTCATTTGTTTTATCAACGATAGCTGATTTTCCGAGACGCATTTTTCTTTTCGCGTTTTTCTTTGTAAGAATGTGGCGTAAGTTTTGTTTGCGACGACGGAACTTGCCGCTACCTGTCACTTCAAAGCGCTTTGCAGCACAGCGACGAGTTTTCATTTTTGGCATGAGAGCTCCTTAATTTTTTTCACCCTTCTTTTGAAAAAGGGGAATATAAATATCTTTCACACTATTCGTGCGAACAAGATTTATTGCATATAATTTAATTAAACACAAGCTTTTTTTTAGTTCTTTTAATTTTTTTTTACTACTCCACAACAGCTTATTCGACTAAATTTATTTAAAAATTTGACCTTCATTTTCACTTATGCTACTTTTAATATATACCATTATGAGAAAAACTATGAGCAAAAAAAAGCAAAATATATTAATTGTTGATGATGAGCAAGGCATACGCCTCTCTCTTCAAGGAATTTTAGAAGATGAAGGCTATCAAGTTACCCTTGCAGAAAATGGCACACAAGCTATTGAAATTCTTTCACAAGAAACTTTCAATGCTCTTATTCTTGATATTTGGCTTTCAAACTCACCTAACCAACAAAAAACTTTTCACGATGATGGCATCCTTCTTTTACAACAAATAAAAAAGAATCCCCTCAATCAAGAATTACCTATTATCATGATTTCAGGGCATGGCACTATTGAAACTGCTGTTACAGCTTTAAAATATGGCGCTTATGACTTTATTGAAAAACCACTTGCGCTTGATGCTGTAATAAACACAATTAAAAGAGCTTTGGAAGTTGGTTCTCTCAAATCAGAAAATAAAGCATTAAAATCTGCGCTCGCAAACCAAAAAGCAAGCTATAGCTTAGTGGGTGATTCGCCTGCTATGCTTGCTTTCAAATCTACTCTTTCTGCTGTTGCCCCTACTTCTGTAAGCGTTCTTATTACTGGAGAAAACGGAACTGGCAAAGAGCTTGCCGCCTCCTCTATTCATCAAAGCTCGCAAAGAGCTGATAAAGCTTTTATTGCTGTAAACTGTGCTGCAATTCCAGAAGAGCTTATAGAGTCTGAATTATTTGGCCATGAAAAAGGTTCTTTTACTGGTGCTGAAAGCAGAATTGGAAAATTTGAACTCGCTGATAAAGGCACGCTTTTCCTTGATGAAATTGGAGATATGAGCCTAAAAACACAAGCAAAAATTTTGCGTATTCTGCAAGAGCAAAGCTTCGAAAGAGTGGGTGGAAATAAAACAATTCAAGTTGATGTAAGAATTATTGCTGCAACAAATAAAGATTTAGTGCTTGCAATGGAAGAAGGGTCTTTTCGTTCAGATTTATACTATCGACTTTGCGGTTTCCCTCTTCATCTTCCTCCATTACGAGAAAGAGCAAGCGATATTCCACTACTTATTGAAGCGCTTTCACAAACAATGCAAAATGAAGATGGGCTTACGCCCCCGTTATTTACTCAAGAAGCAATGCAAAGACTTATGCAATCGTCTTGGAAAGGAAATGTGCGAGAATTAAAGCACTTTCTCGGACAAGTGGCTATCCTTTACCCTAAAACTCTTGTCGAACCTTCAATGCTTGCGCCATTGCTACTCAACACCTCTTTTCAAGCTAATAATGAACTAAGTGAAGCACAAGAGTCAGATGAAATTTCTAAAACTTTTAATCATCTTCTAAACCTTGATTTCAAGAGTGCTCGTAATGAATTTGAAGCATGGTATTTAGAGCAAAAACTTAAAGATGCTGATAATAATATTAGTAAACTTTCTGAACAAATTGGTCTTGAGCGTTCCTATCTTCATAAAAAACTGAAATCGCTTCTTGATAAATAGAAACTAATTGATAAATAAATAAAAATTTATTTCAAAGACATAAAAAAACCTACCAACTTTCATTGGTAGGTTTTATTTTTGTTTATACTCTAAAACTATTCGCTAACTGGTGTGTTAGGATCAGTTAAAGTTGTATCAAGTGGGTAAAGAGTAATAAGTGTTTTTCTTTCGCCAAGGCCTAGTGCGCCAGGGTAAGTAACAACACATGTAATCAAATCGTCAATACCATCAGAATTAGGGTCAGCCACTAAGAAATCAGCAACTGTGCCTGAAATACGTTTTGTTTTCCATAATAAACTAAGTCCAATTCCATCCCAAATCATTGAGTGAATTTCGCCTTGTGGGTAGTTTCTGAAGTTTTTGAAGAAAGTTGCTGCAGTTGAAATTGGTCTATTTGCTAATAATTCATGTTGTGAATCATTGTCAATATCCATTGAAAGCATACGCATTGGAATATAATAGAAGTTGAGCAAGCTGTCGTCAGAAATTTCTAAGCCATCATCACCGATACGGATAAATGCATTACCACCTGAATACAGGTCATTAGTTTCATGCATACGTGAACCGTTTGAAGAGAAAACAAGAAGTTTTTCTAATTTTGAAAGAACAGCAAGCTTATAACCGCGTGAATCTTCAGCATCAGGAAGGTAAGTAAAGTTATAAACATTTGCTTCTTTAGGTAAATTAGGAACAGATGGACCTTTTGTGTAACTATCAGGGCCTACATAAAGTTCAAAAACTTGCCCACGGAAAACACGTGATTTATCATAGCTTTGCGCAATAAGCATATCTCTTGTTGTGCCAGGAATTCTTACTGTATTAAGATAGTAAGGAATACGGTCAACAACAGGAACAAGTTTGCCTGCGCTATATTCAAGAATTACGCCTAATGGTCTTGCTTCGTTATCACTGAAAGCTGAAACAGCAATCATTGTTTTACCTTTTTGCTCAAAAGTGCGCACAGCTAAAGTTCTGTGTGTTGATGGAAGTTGATATTCAGCAAGTTTTTCCATCACGCCACCATTCCAGTTATAGAGGTAAAGCATGCGGCCATCTTCAGCAAAGATAAAGTCTAAATCGCCTGAACCATCAATATCGCCAGCATCCATGCTTACTGTTGCAAATGGAAGTGATTGACTTTTCAATCTATTTCCAGCTGTATTACCTTGGTAACGGAATGAAGGGTTGAGATATACTTTATTAGTGCCTGTTTCATTGATAACAAAATCGCCAGAAAGTGGAACAGTTGCATTTTCGTTTACAGGTGCAGTGCCAGTGCGCGCTACTGAACGGTTAAACATCTGTCTGCTGAATGTGTCAGCTAAACTCTGTAAAGTTGTAATAAGGTTGTCAACATTTGTTGTTGATGCATTTTGCCATACTTGACCATCAGCACCTATTGCAGTCATATCAATGCTTGCTTCTTTTCCAAGAACTGTGATATTTCCTGTGAAGATGTAGTCAGCAGCGTATTGCTTTAAAAGTTTTTCGCTAGCAGAACGATCAGCTGGCGGATTTGCTTTTGCTAATGCTTCTTGATTTTTTGAAGTTTCGTATTTACCACTCCAAAACAAGCGTGAAGCCAACATTCCAGGAACAGCTTTTTCTAAATAATCATATTCATCACTACCAACAACATTGAATGGAGCAACTAAATAATCTTTCGTTTCAGCTAAAGCTTGCTTTGTTAGCGTAAAGAGGCTACAAAAACAAAAGCAGATGATTAAAAAACCTTTTTTCATATTTCAAGTCCTTTGATTTACTTTCTATTATTGAATAGAAGCAAATATAAATTGTAGATATGCAAACTTTTGTCAACATAACAAGATTTTTAGGAAAACACAAATGAATTTTAAGCGCTCGTTTAGAATTATAGCAGACAAAGAAAATAGTCAACAAATACAGCTTACTGAAGAGCTTCTCACTCTTGAAGAATATCTTTTTGAGGAAGACCCATTTTTTCCTCTTGCAAGAAGATGCACCTATGAACCAAAATCATTAGGCACTTCACTTGCGCATCATTTTGGTCTTATTTATATTCAGGATAGAGCCTCTATGCTTCCGCCTCTTGCCCTCAATCCGAAGCATGATGCAGTTATTTTAGATATGTGCGCAAGCCCTGGCAGCAAAACTTCAATGCTTTCTTGTATGCTTGGCAATGAAGGCATGGTTATCGGCAATGAGCCTAATTCAACTCGCCTTGCTAATTTGCGCAGAAATCTTGAACTTATGCAATGCTTTAATTCAATTACATGCAACTATTCAGGCGAAAACATTCCGCTTGCAGATTCAAGTTTTGACTGTATCTTACTCGACCCCCCTTGTTCTGGTTGGGGAACAATCGACAAAAATCCAAATGTAAAAGAAATCTGGACAGAAGACAAAGCAAAAAATCTTGTTTCGTTACAAAAGAAACTGCTCAAAGAAGCGGTGCGCCTCTTAAAGGTTGATGGCGAATTGGCTTATTCAACATGCACAACAAATATTCAAGAAAATGAAGAACAAGTTCAGTTTGCAATAGATGAACTTGGCTTAGAATTGATGAAACTTGAACCTCTTCCAGCATTTGAAATGGATATACCATTAAACAATGTTCAAGATGTTTGGCGCTTAGAAGTGAAACATAAAGACACTCAAGGTTTCTTCGTTGCAAAATTTAGAAAAAAAGAAAATATAGAACAAAAAAGAAAAATCGAAATTGCAGAACAAAAGGTTAATTTTGAATATTCTTCAATTAAACAATTAGATAAATATCATGGAGAAGCTGCCATTTTTGGAAAAAATGCATACTTTATCCATAAAGAAGCAGAAAAGCTTGCAGAAAAAAATAAATTTTTCAAATTCCAAGGTTTAAATATAGGCAAAGCATCAGGCATGCATACACAATTCTCGCCTAAATTAAGAATTTATCAAGAGTATAAAGAAAAAATCTCTTTTGATTCAAAGGAAGATTTAGAAAAACTATATGGTTTAATCAATGGTCAGTCGCTCTCATATGAAGGAAAAGCGAATATTATTCCATTTTACTATAAAGAACTCTATCTTGGAAACTTAACACGAAAAGGAAATAGATTACTCTTATTAACAAAATAATTTTTTTCACTATCTTGCTACATCCAATAACATGCTAATATTATATATAAATTATTTTTATTTTTGTATTCTTTCAACACTTGAAAATCGAAAAAATTTATAGTATATACAATTAATGATTTTAACTTCAATCCTACTGAAGCTCCACTTGCCCCACTTACCCTTCTGGAAGTAACTAAAAGTCACCTGGAGATACATAATGAGCAATAAACATTATAGCGCTAGCTTGCTTGATTTTATCGAGCCAAGTTCCAGTCAAGAAATTAACGAGATTGAAGTTAACCTAATAAAGTCTTCTCCTACTTCTTTTAAGGAGAATGTTGAAACATTTATTGATAAAACACATGTAGAAATGCAAGAATCTTTACAACAAAACACACAAGAAATTGAGCAAATTTCTGATAAAAATTTAAATAGTAAAACAGAAAAAAAAATAAAACATAAATCATTTAAAAGCTCTGACAACTCACTTATGAAAATTGGTGATGTGGCAAAGCTTTTTAATCTTAATACCTCTGTTTTACGCTTTTGGGAAAGTACTTTTGACGAGCTAAACCCTGTTCGCACAAGCACAGGGCAAAGACTTTATTCACAACAAGATGTTATTTTTGTGAAAAGACTCAAAAAACTTCTCCATAAAGATAAGCTTACTATTGAGGGCGCAAAAAAATCGCTCTACAAAACACCTCTTTCAAAAGAAAAAGCACCTAAACCGGTGCGAAATAAAATACAGGCTCTTTCTCTTCATGCAAAACCTACTACAATGACACATGAAACTTCTTCTTCAGAGAAAGATTTAGCAGTGCATATTCCAAATAATGTGCAACAAAACTTGGTAAAAAGCGCATCTCCAACTTTGCTCAGACGACTTGAAAAAGAGCTGTTAGACTTGCAAAAAATCCTTAACAAATAACCTTTTATAGCGATTTAATTATGATACTTTCCCCTTCTTTGCTTTCTGCTGATTTTACAAATCTCAAGCAAGAGCTACATGATTTAGAAGAGGCTGGCCTAAAGTGGATTCACTGGGACGTAATGGATGGACTTTTCGTTCCGAATATAACTTTTGGGCAACACGTGATTGCGCAATGTCGCAAACACTCAAATCTTTATTTCGATGTTCATTTAATGATTGAACAACCTGAGCGATACATCGAAGATTTTGCTAAAGCTGGTGCACAAATGCTTGTTATTCATGCTGAAGCAACAAAACATATTCAAAGAACTTTATCTGCAATTCGTGAAAATGGAATGCAAGCGGGCATTTCGCTAAATCCTGCTACTCCTTTAGAAGTTATTGATTATGTGCTTGATGATCTTGATATGGTTTTACTTATGAGCGTGAACCCTGGTTTTGGTGGACAAAGCTTTATTCCTGCTACATTTGAAAAGATTAAAAAGTTGAAAGAAAAAATTGCTGGCCGTGATATCCTCATCCAAGTTGATGGTGGTGCATCACCTGCAAATGCAAAGCAATTATGTGATTGTGGCGCAGATGTGCTTGTTTCAGGCTCTGCATTTTTCAAAACAAAACCATACAAAAAAGCTTTAGAAGCATTTGAAAATGCTTTAGTATAAAAGGAATAATTATGTCACAGTCATCACAAAATTTAGTTGCAAATGCAGTTCGTGCGCTTTCAATTGATTGCATCGAAAAAGCAAAGTCAGGCCACCCTGGTGCGCCAATGGGCATGGCAGATATTGCTGCTCAGCTTTGGCTTAACACAATGAAATATAATCCAACAAACCCAAATTGGCAAAATAGAGATAGATTCATCATCTCAAACGGCCATGCTTCAGCTCTTCTTTATTCTATTATGCATCTTGTTGGTTATGATATTTCAATGGATGATTTAAAAGAATTTAGACAATTCGGCTCACGCACTCCAGGCCACCCTGAGTATGGCTATACAGCTGGCATTGAATGCACTTCAGGCCCTCTTGGTCAAGGCATTACAACTGCAGTTGGTTTTGCTTTAGCTGAAAAATTATACGCAAAAAAATATAATCGTGAAAACTATAATATTGTTGACCACAACACATTTGTATTTTTAGGCGATGGTTGCCTTATGGAAGGCCTTAGCCAAGAAGCTATTTCACTGGCTTCTACTTTTGAATTAGGCAGACTTATCGCGCTTTATGACGACAATGAAATTTCTATCGATGGTAATGTAAAAGCTTGGTTCCGTGATGATACACCAGCTCGCTTTGAAGCAAACGGTTGGCATGTTATCAGAAATATTGATGGTCATGATGCTAAATCAATTCAAAATGCATTAGAATCAGCAACAGCTCTTGCTACTGCGGACAATAAAAAACCAATTCTTATTTGCTTCAAAACTGTTATTGGTTATGGCTCTGCAAAGAAAGCAGGAACATCAGGCGCACACGGTGCTCCACTTGGTGAAGAAGAAGCAAAAGCAACCAAACTTGCTTTAGGCGCAGATTATGCACCATTTGAAATTCCACAAAACGTATACGAAGTAGCCGATAGAAAAGAAATTGGCTCTGCTTATGAAGCAAAATGGAACACTCTTTTTGCTGACTATGCAAATGCTTATCCTGAACTTGCAAAAGAATTTCAAAATCGCGTAATTGAAAAAAACTTATCAACCTCAATTCAAGAAGTTGAAAAAGCACTTTTTGCTCAATTAAACGCTGACGAAAACAAAGAAAAAGCATTAGCAACACGTATTTCAAACAAACAAGTTTTAGATATTTTATCAGATTATTTACCTGAACTTATTGGCGGCTCTGCTGATTTATCAGGTTCAGTTGGAACAGTGCATAAACTTTCAAAAGCAATTAACGCATCAAATAAAGATTTAGATTTTGACGGTAATTACATCCACTATGGTGTTCGTGAATTTGGTATGGCTTGTGTTATGAACGGTCTTGCAACTTATGGTGGCTTCCTTCCTTATGGCGGAACTTTCTTAGTTTTCTCTGATTATATGCGTTCAGCTATCAGAATGTCTGCCCTTATGAAGCAAAAAGCAATCTATGTGCTTACTCACGATTCTATCGGCGTTGGTGAAGATGGGCCAACACACCAACCAGTTGAACATGTTCCATCATTACGCCTTATTCCAAACTTAAATGTTTGGCGCCCTGCTGATACAAAAGAAACTGCTGTTGCTTGGTTAGATGCAATTTCATCACAAAACCCAACTGCGTTAATTTTATCACGCCAAAATCTTCCACAAGTGGCTCTTTCTTCTGCTATTGAAGATATTAAGAAAGGTGGCTACATTTTAAAAGAAAATAATGCTCAACCAGAAGTAATTCTAATTGCAACTGGTTCTGAAGTTGAATTAGCTCTTAAGGTGTTTGACAAATTAGCTGAACAAGGTAAAAATGTTCGTCTAGTTTCAATGCCATGCACTGAAATGTTTGATGCGCAAACTAAAGAATATCAAGAAAAAGTATTGCCATCTACATGCACGAAAAGAGTTTCTATTGAAGCGAGCGCAACTGACTCATGGTTTAAATATATTGGCTTACAAGGTGTTGCAATTGGTATGTCAAGCTTTGGCGAATCCGCCCCTGCTTCAAAAGTTTTTGAACACTTTGGTTTTACTGTTGACGCTGTTTTAGAAAAAATAAACTTCTAAACTAGCCTTAATCATTCATAAAAAGGAATTGAGATGAAAGCAAAACACATTAAAGAAATTGACCTCAACCAGAAAAATGTTGTAATTCGTGTTGATATGAACGTGCCGATTAAAAACGGTGAAGTTACTTCAGATACACGTATTCGTGCAGCATTAAAATCTATTCAGCACTGTCTTGATAATAATGCAGCTGTGCTTGTTCTCTCACACCTTGGAAGACCTACTGAAGGCGAATATAATGCTGAATTCTCACTTGCTCCTGTTGCGAAAAGACTTTCAGAATTACTCGGTAAAGAAGTAAATTTTGCTGAAAAATTTGAAGATATTAATATGGTTCCTGGCCAAGTAACTTTATTTGACAACATTCGTTTCCAAGTTGGCGAAAAGAAAAACAGCCCTGAACTAGCAGAAAAACTTGCTTCTTATGCTGATGTTTACTGCATGGACGCATTTGGTGCAGCGCATAGAGCGCACGCAAGCACAGAAGGCGCATTACGCGTTGCAAAAATTGCTTGTGCTGGTTTCTTGATGTCAAGCGAAATGGAAGCAATTGAAGCTTTGATGGAGAATCCTAAAGCTCCTTTCTATGCTATTGTTGGCGGTTCTAAAGTATCAACAAAACTTTCAATTCTTGATAATCTTGCTCAAAAAGTTGATGGACTTATCGTTGGTGGTGGTATTGCAAACACTTTCCTTCTTGCGCAAGGTTACAATGTTGGCAAGTCATTAGTAGAAGTTGATTTAGTTGATGAAGCAAAGAAAATTCTTTCTATTGCTAAAGATATGCCTTTACCGATTGACGTTGTTGTTGCTAAAGAATTAGTTGAAAACACTGCAACTCGCACTTGCCTTGTTTCAGAAGTTCAAGAAGATGAAATGATTTTAGATATTGGCCCTAAAACAGCGGCTAAATATGAAGAAGTTTTGAAAAAAGCTCAAACAATTGTATGGAATGGCCCTGTTGGCGCATTTGAATTTAAGCCTTTCGATGAAGGTTCAAAAGCAATTGCTCTTTTCTTAGCTGAAACTCCTGCTTATACAGTTGTTTGTGGTGGCGATTCAATTGCTGCTGTTGAAACTTTTAAAGTTGCTGATAAAATGAGCTATATTTCAACTGGTGGCGGTGCTTTCCTTGAAGCCCTTGAAGGAAAAACACTTCCTGCAATCCAAGCTCTTGCTGATAAAGCATAGAGTGGTTGATATAAAATTTGACAGCAATAAGTTTTAAAGCTATAGATATGTTTCATGTTTATTGATTTGTAAAAAATGAAAACATTGATAACAAATCTTTAGCGAACAAGTGCCTTAATCGCATAGGGCACGCTTTTCACGCAGTGAGGATTTTGCGCCAAAGGCCAAAATCTATATAATAAGGGAGCGTTTTGTAACCGGTGTTGCACTTGGTCTTCAAAACCAATGGTAGGGTTAAGAGCTCTATGGTAGGTTCGACTCCTATACGCTTCCGCCAATAAAAAATAAGGGCAAAAGAATCTATTTTCTTTTGCCTTTCATTCTATAAAGGAAATGGCAATGTCAATAAAAAAATTTATTGTGAAAGATTTAGATAAAAATTCCTATCAATCTTTGGTTGACTGTGCAAATGCCATCAAAGAAAAAGATAATATTCTTATTTGCGCACATGCTTCACCTGATGGCGATGCACTTGGTTCAAGTTTCGCTTTTGCCTATATTTGCAAAGCTTTAGGAAAAAACTTTGCGCTTTATAATGAATCAGAAATTCCTGATTTTCTTTCTTTCTTGCCTTTACCTTCTGAGCTATATAATGATTTAGATAATCTTCCTTTTAAGCCAAATCTTCTTGTTATGCTTGATTGTGGCGATAGAAATAGACTTGGTTTGCATGCTGATAAACTTCTAAAAATTGCACCTTCAATTTCAATTGACCATCACATGAACAATCCACTTTTTGGTTCATATCTCAATTGGGTTGATACAAATTTTTCCGCGACGGGTGTTGCTATAGGCTGCCTAGCGCTTGAACTTGATATTCCTTTGAAAGATGAGCTTGGCTTTTGTGTTTATACTTCTTTAGTAACTGACACTGGCTCATTTTCCTATGGTAATACAAATGCCTTATGCCAATTTTTAGCTGGGCATATTATAAGCCAAGGCGTTGACCCAAGCACTATTTCCTCTTCATTAAATAATCAGTGGACAGAAGAAAAAACAAAACTCTGGTCTTACCTGCTTTCAAATTATACTATAGATAAAGAGCTCTCTATTGCCTATATTCTTGTATCAAAAGCAATTCTTAAGCAATATAATTGCAGTAAAGACGACTTAGAAGGCTTTGTTGAACAATTAAGAAAAATAAAAAACACGAGAATTGCATGCATTATGCGTGAAAAATCAAGCGATGAAACAAAAGTTTCATTTCGTTCACAAGCAGATGATGATGTGCAGAAACTTGCTTCTTTCTTTGGTGGCGGTGGGCATAAAAATGCCGCTGGAGCTACTATAAAAAGCAGTTTGCAAGACGCAAAAAAGTCAATTTTAGAAACATTAGAAAAAAATATAAAAGAAATCCTACCAAACAAATAAAAGATTCTAAATAGTTAGACATCCAACACTTTTTTCTAAATCTGCAAGACTTGACTTTTTGTAAAAAAAAGAATATATATTTAGAATAAATCAAAACATTTACAGACTAGCCTCGAATGAACACGAGGCAGTCTTTTTTTCATTTTAGTACTTAATTCGTGGAGGTTATATGTCTATCCCAATTTCAATACAAGGCTATAGAAAACTTGAAAAAGAACTAGAACGTTTAAAGCAAGAACGTCCAATGGTTATTCAAGCAATTAAAGAAGCACGTGAAGAAGGCGATCTAAAAGAAAATGCTGGTTATGATGCAGCACGTGAAAAGCAAGGTATGCTTGAAGCGCGTATTACTTACATTGAATCACGCTTACCATTGTGCACACTAGTTGACCTTGACACTCTTGGTGGTGATAAAGCGATTTTTGGTGCTACTGTTTTAGTAGAAGATGTTGACACCGGCGAACAAAGAACTTTCACTCTTTTAGGGCCTGACGAAGCTGATTATGCTAATGGCTCAATTTCAATTTCATCACCTGTTGGCCAAGCTCTTCTTGGTAAAGAAGTTGGCGATGAAGTGAGCATTGATGTGCCAAAAGGTCGTGTAACTTATGAAGTTTTAAATATTGAATTCAAAGGCGTTCAAGCTAATTAATTCAATGTATTTTGCAGGCTTGTTTCATACAGCATTTCTGCAAACATAAAATACTTTTAAAAAGCAGTTGTTTCTAAGCTAGTTGTGCATACAGTTAGTTTACGAAAATAACTGCTTTTCCTGTATCATTAGCAATATTTTCAGGAATTTCTGTCGCTTGTAGTGTTATTTGCACATGTCCTTCTCTTTCTTCAACTGCAATTACTTCTGCATCAAATTGCACGCTTGAACCTTCAAAATGTGCTTTATTCCCAACTAAAACGTCTTTAGCTTGCGCAACATCCGTATGGATTATTACAGGAAAAGATTCATTTTCTATTAATGAAATTTTAAG
>CAYJIN010000017.1:25377-31805 GCA_964370245.1 uncultured Desulfovibrionaceae bacterium | reverse complement strand
TCAGCAAAGAATGGCATGTCTTCTTCTGGTAAGATACAAGAAACAACACCTTTGTTACCGTGGCGGCCAGCCATTTTATCGCCCACTGAAAGTTTACGCTTAACAGCAATGTAAACTTTAGCCATTTTGATTACACCAGGAGGCAAGTCGTCGCCTTCTGTTGCTTTTTCACGTTTTGCATCATAAAGGCTTTTGATAACGCCGATATAACGCTCATAATCAGCAATCATTTCATTGATTGTATGATTTACTTCTCTATCTTCAAATGCGTTTTCAAGTTTTTTCAATGGGATTTCATTAAGAGCTTCCATAGAGATTGCTGATTTAGCAGCAACTAAAATTTCACCTTTTTTATTGCCAGCAATAGCTTCTTGAGTTGTTTTGCCTTCAATAATTGGATAGATTTTTTCTCTTAAACTTTGTGTAAGAATTCTGATGTGGTTACGTTCTTTTCTATCGATGATTGAAATTTCATAATCTTCGATATCACGAGTACGTTCATCTTTTTCACCTGAACGACGGTTGAAAACTTTTACGTCAACAACAATACCTTCAATTCCTGGAGGAACTTTGAGTGAAGTATTTTTTACATCGCGTGCCTTATCACCAAAGATTGCACGAAGAAGTTTTTCTTCAGGAGTAAGTTGTGTTTCACCTTTAGGAGTGATTTTACCAACTAAGATGTCATCAGGTTTTACAGGTGCACCAATACGGATAATACCAGCTGCATCAAGGTTTTTGAGCATGTCTTCACCAACGTTTGGAATATCGCGGGTGATTTCTTCTGGTCCTAATTTAGTGTCACGAGCAACAACTTCAAATTCTTCAATGTGAATAGAAGTATAGATATCTTCTTTTACCATTCTTTCAGAAATCAAGATACTATCTTCGAAGTTGTAACCACACCAAGGCATAAATGCTACAGTGAGGTTTTTACCAAGAGCAAGTTCGCCACGTTCAATATCAGGGCCGTCAGCAAGCAATGTGCCTTTTTCAACTTTTTGCCCTTTGAAACATGAAGGAACTTGACCAAAGCATGAGTTTTGGTTTGATTTATGATATTTCAATAAATCATATGCTACAACGCCACCAAATTTAGCTTGGTGAACATCAGAATATGCTACAATAATACGTTCAGCATCAACATATTCTACAACACCAGTGCCTTCTGAAAGTAAGCAAGCACCAGAGTCACGAGCAACTTCAAATTCCATACCAGTACCAACAAGTGGGCGTTCTGATTGAAGAAGTGGCACAGCTTGACGTTGCATGTTTGATCCCATAAGCGCACGGTTCGCATCATCGTGCTCTAAGAAAGGAATGAGTGCAGCTGAAATTGAAACCATTTGACCAGGTGAAATATCTTGGTAGTGGATTTCTTCAGGTTGTGCAATCAAAACATCGTCAAGGTTACGTGAGAAGATTGTAGGGTCAACAAAAGTACCGTCAGGATTAGTTGCAACTGAAGCAGGTGCAATAATTGAGTTGTGTTCTGTTGTTGCGTCGATATGAACAATTTCATCTGTTACTTTACCGTCTTTTACAACACGATAAGGAGTTTCGATGAAACCAAATTCGTTAACTTTTGCAAAAGTTGTTAATGAAACGATAAGACCAATGTTTGGACCCTCTGGTGTTTCAATAGGACAAATTCTGCCGTAGTGAGAGAAGTGAACGTCACGAACTTCAAAGCCCGCTCTTTCACGTGTAAGACCACCAGGTCCTAATGCAGAAAGACGACGTTTGTGTGTTACTTCTGAAAGTGAGTTTGTTTGATCCATAAACTGTGAAAGCTGTGATGTACCAAAGAATTCTTTTAATACAGCTGCAACAGGTTTTGGATTGATAAGGTCATGCGGCATGAGCTGAGCAACTTCTTGAATGCTCATACGTTCTTTGATTGCACGTTCCATACGTACAAGACCTATGCGGTATTGGTTTTCGATAAGTTCGCCAACCAAACGTACACGACGGTTACCAAGGTGATCGATATCATCAGCAGGGCCGTGAGTATCTTTCAAGTTCACTAAAATTCTTAATGCCATTAAAATGTCATTATCTGTAAGAGTGCGTGCTTGGTTTTCTTCGTGTGGAATATTTAAACGTTGGTTTAATTTGTAACGTCCAACTGGTGAAAGATCATAGTATTCATTGCTGCGGAAAAGGTTTTCAAAGAAAGTTGCAGCAATTTCAGGTGTTGGAGGAGATGATGGACGTAAACGACGATAAATTTCTTCTTGTGCTTTTTCTAATGTTGGAGTTTTATCAAGCATTAAAGTATCACGGATAGAAGAAGATGTGTCAGAACCACGTGTGTGAAGAACTTGCAATGTGTTAAGACCAAGTTCTTGTAATTTTTCTACAAGAGAAATATTTACTTCATCAGCAGCTGAAGCTAAAACTTCGCCTGTGCTTGGATCATAAAGATCATCAGCAAGGAAAAGACCATAAATATAATCAGGTGCTACTTCAATTTTTTCTAAACCAGCTTCGCCAATTAAACGCCACATACGTTTGTTGATTGGTTTACCAGCTTTAGCGATAACATTGCCTTCTTTATCAGCGATGTCAGTGTAAGCAGGATCTTTTTTATACATAGCTGTGAAAGTGTCTTTATCTTCAGGAAGAATCCAGAATACTCGACCGTCAGCAGCGATTTCATATTTTTCTTGTTTGTAGAAATAATTTAAGATGTCGATGTTTGACATGCCCATAGCTTTAAGAAGAATAGTAACAGGCATTTTACGACGTCTGTCGATACGAACATAAAGGATGTCTTTATGATCGAAATCAAAGTCTAACCATGAACCACGCATAGGGATAACACGTGAAGAATAAAGAACTTTACGTGAAGTGTGTGTTTTACCGCTATCGTGTTCAAAGATAAGACCTGGTGAACGTTGTAATTGGTTAACAATAACACGCTCAGTTCCGTTTACGATGAATGTTCCTTTTTCGGTCATCAAAGGAAGTGTGCCGAAGTAAATATCTTGCTCTTTAATTGCTTGAATAGTGCGAGCTTCAGTTGTTTCGTCTACTTCATACACAACAAGACGTACTTTTAATCGAAGAGGAGCTTCGTAAGTAAGACCTTTTGAAAGACATTCTGATTGATCGTATTTTGGCTCGCCAATTTCATAGTTTACAAACTCTAAGCTTGCAGTTTTATTGAAATCTTCAATAGGGAAAACGGAGCGGAAAACTCCTTCCAAGCCCTCTTCCGGACTTCTTTCAAGTCTGCCCTCTTGTAGAAATTCCTTATAGGATTCAACTTGAAGATTTAAAAGGTGGGGGATGGGTAACGATACTTGAATTTTACCAAATTGTTTTTTAAATTCAGTCATGCTCTACCTCTGCAAAATTTAGTTTTGCAATTAAAGTGTCATTCAAAAAGATTTAAAACCAATAACAAAGACCTACCTCTTTCTAGTGGAAGAGAAGTAGTCTTTGGTATATTTATCTTTTTAATTCATATAGTTATACAATGCTCTTTGCCTTTCAAGCATTTGCGGTTAATAATAAGATTTGACAATATATAGGATAAGTTAAAAAAAAGCAAGCATTTTAAGTGCTATTTAAAAAATTCTTTTCACTATTGCACACTTTTTTTTAAATGTCTAGTCAAACTTTTTGATTTTATTCATTTATATTTACTTTTTGGTAATTTGTTGGCTACTATACTTTAAATCTTTTTAATCTTAAAGCATTTAAAACAACAGAAATTGAAGAGAAAGTCATAGCAAAAGCAGCGAAAGCTGGGTTGAATAATGGCCCGCCAAATAAATAGAGAACACCTGCCGCTGCTGGGATACATAAAGCATTATAACAAAAAGCCCAAAATAGATTTTGCTTAATATTATTTAATGTTGCTTTTGAAAGAGCTAATGCAGTGAGAACAAGCTTCATATCGCTTTTCATAAGCACCATATCTGCTGAATCAATAGCAACGTCAGTTCCTGAGTGCACGGCAATGCCAACATCAGCCAAGGCAAGGGCTGGGGCATCATTTACGCCATCGCCAACCATAATAACTTTTTTGCCTTGTTCTTGTAATTCTTTAATTGCTTTTGATTTATCTTCGGGTAAAACATCCGCAATAACTTTTGTGATTCCCACTTGCTTTGCAACGCTTGTAGCAACAAGATTATTATCGCCTGTAAGCATAATAGGTTCGATACCCATATTTAAAAGCGCTTGAATAGTTGATTGTGTATCATGTTTGATAGTGTCAGCAACAGTGAATAAAGCTATGCATGAATTTTCATCAGCAAGAAAGATTAATGATTTTCCTTGCAAACTTTTTTCGCTAGCATCTTCAATCATTTCATCTGTAAAAGGAATATTTTCTTCAATGTATTTTCTATTACCAATGCGATATTTTTTATCATTAATAGTAGCTGAAATACCAAGCCCAGCTTTTGCTTCAAAATCAGTTAAATTTTCTACTAAGTCAGGCAGAGTTTTATTTGCGCTTTCTTGATAGTCATGCATAATTGCTTGCGCAAGTGGATGCTCGCTTTTTGATTCAAGAGCTGCCGCAATCTCTTTAATTTGCGCAAGTTGGTAAGCATTATTATAGATAATGCATTCATGCACCTTGAAATTACCCTCTGTTATCGTTCCTGTTTTATCAAAAACAACAGTATTTGCTGTTGATGCAACTTCTAATGCGCCAGCGCCTTTAATGAGAACGCCAAGCTCTGCGCCTTTTCCAATGCCAACCATAAGGGCTGTAGGCGTTGCAAGCCCTAAAGCGCAAGGGCAAGCAATAAGCAAAACGGCAGTAAACACTTGCAAAATAAAACTTGGATTTGCTCCATTGAAAAACCAAGCTAAAGCAGTGATAGTTGCAATTACAAATACTATTTGAACGAATACGCCCGAAACTGTGTCTGCCAAGCGTGCAATAGCAGGGCGTTCAGCTTGTGCATCTTCAACAAGGCGAATAATTTGCGCAAGCGTTGAATCTTTTCCTAGCTTTTTCGCTTGCATTACAAATGAACCATTTTTATTTAAAGTTCCACCGATTACGGCAGAACCAGCAGTCTTCATAAGTGGTTTTGATTCGCCAGTAAGCATACTTTCATCAACATAACTTTCGCCAATTAAAACAATACCATCAGCAGGAATACGTTCACCTGGTTTTACACGTAGCGCATCGTCAATTTTTACAAAGTCGAGCGGGATAAGTTTTTCTTCTTTATAGTCTGTGCTTGCTTCAACTTTTAGCGCCATCTTAGGGCTTAAGTCCATAAGTGAACGGATAGCGTCGCCTGTTCTTTTTCTTGCTAAGGCTTCAAAATATTTACCTAATAAAATAAGAGTGATAATAATTGCCACTGATTCAAAATAAAGCTGATGCACAAAATGCATGTCGTCTTGCACAATTTGCGTGAGTGAATAAGCAGAATAGATAAACGCAGCAGACGTGCCCACAGCAATGAGCGAATCCATGTTTGGGCCTTTATGATAAATTGCCCTAAAGCCGCCTGTATAGAAATTTTTTCCAATAATCATTACTGGAATAACAAGGAAAAGTTGTGCGAAAGCATAGCGCATAGGAAAAATATTTGGATTAATAAATTCAGGGAAAGGCAAAGGAAGATACTTCACCACAAAATCCATTGGTGCCATGGCTATATAAAAAAGTGGAAAGGAAAAAATTATTGCTAAAATAAGCTGAATTTTTTGTCTATGTTCTTTTTCTTTATTTTTATTTAGTTCATCTTCATGCGCAACATCATTATTCCAAAGAGTTGCTGTAAAGCCAATTTTCTCAATGTTTTCAATAATCAAAGCTTGATTGACGAGATTTTGATCGTAAACAATATGCAGTTTTTCAGTTGCAAGGTTTACAATAGCCGAATCAACTCCCTCAACTTTGGAGAGTTTACGCTCAACCTGTCTTGAACACGCTGCACAATTCATGCCCTTTATTAAATAGAGTTCAGTATACATATTTTACTCTTCTTTTTAAATGATTAAAGATTAAAGAAAGAGTAAATCTAATTTTTAAAAAAGTCTATTATGTAAGCAAAGAAAAAAAATTAATTTTCAATCGACCAAATTATAAAGTTGTGTTTATTAGCGAGTTCAATAGCTTTTTCTCTATCAAAAAATAAAGTTTTTTCAGCTTGAAGAATGAGAGCTTTATAATTATGTTCGATAAGGTTTTCAATTGTGGTTAAGCCAATGCTTGGTAAATCGGCTCTTTCATCTTGCCCTTTTTTGAGAAGCTTTACAAGAACACACGGCTTATCGCCACGTTTGCCAAGTTCACCACCACGTTTAATCGTTGCGTCAGTCCCCTCAAGGCATTCAACGGCAACAACAATATTATCTTTTACAACAAGGCTTTGGCCAATGTCAAAAGCACCTAGATTTTCGATTATAGGTTTTGCATATTCTAAGGTGTTTTTTACATAATC
>CAYJIN010000017.1:20557-25277 GCA_964370245.1 uncultured Desulfovibrionaceae bacterium | reverse complement strand
GCTATCAAGTAATTAATAATTAAAAATTTTGTAAGGAGATGGGGGAGAGCCCTCTCTGAGAGGGCGAGGAGGAAGAACCTAACTTTTATAAAAGTTTGGTTCTTCCCCCTCTCAAGAATATCTAAAACTATTTCTTAGCTTTTCTTAATTTTCTTGCTTCAAATGTGTTTACAAGAAGCTGAGCAATTGTCATAGGTCCAATTCCGCGTGGAACTGGTGTCATTGCTGATGCAATTTCTTCTAAATCTTTGAAATCAACGTCGCCACAAAGGCCATCGTCTGTACGATTGATACCAACGTCAATAATTACAGCGCCTTTCTTTACAAAATCACGAGTAACAAATTTTGGTTTACCGATTGCTGCAACTAAAATATCAGCTTGCTTGCATACTTCTTTGAGGTTTTGAGTTTTAGAATGGCAATGTGTAACTGTTGCATCTGCTGCAGTCATCATAACTGCAACAGGTTTACCAACAAGGTTTGAACGCCCAAGCACAACAACATTTTTGCCAGCTGGTGAAATGTTATATTCTTCTAAAATTGTCATGCAACCAGATGGAGTGCAAGGACGAAGCCCTGGTAAGCCAATTGCTAATCTGCCTTGGTTTTCTGGGTGAAGCCCGTCAACGTCTTTCAAAGGGCTGATTTCTTCAAGACAAGCTTGAGAATCTAAACCTTTTGGAAGTGGAAGCTGAAGAAGAATACCGTCAACATCGTCATCATCATTTAATTTATGAATGAGTGCTGTAAGTTCTTCTTGTTTGATATCCGCAGGGAGTTTGTGAGTGGTTGATTTTATGCCAACGTATTCACACGCTTTTTCTTTGTTGCGAACATAAACTTGTGAAGCAGGGTCTTCCCCAACAAGAATAACAACTAAATGTGGTTGCTCTACTTCTTTATTATCGAGAGCAGTTTTGAGGCGATCTTTCACTTTTTGTGAAGTGAGATTTCCATCTAAAAGAATCATAAAAATTTCCTTTTTATAAAGATGCAAGGTTCATTAAATGAACAAAAAATGTAAGCAATAAATAATCATTTTTTTAAGAAAAGTCAAAATTTTTCCTTGTTAAATATCTAATTTTTAAATGGAATAAAATCGTTTGAAAAATCCAAAGCTTAGAAAATTTGTTCACAAATGTAAAAAATTGTCTTTTACAAAGTAATGTGCTAGAAGAGGGAAAGACTAAAAAGTAGAGTTGTGCATGCAAAAAAATAAAGATAAAAAAAATATACAATCCCAGAAATCATTCCTCCCTATGACTCGAGAAGAAATGAACGAAAGAGGCTGGAGTGAGCTTGATGTTTTAATCGTCACTGGCGATGCTTATGTTGATCATCCATCTTTTGCAGCCGCTCTTATAGGCAGATATTTAGAGCATAATGGCTATAGAGTTGGGATTATTGCTCAACCAAATTGGGAAAAAGTGGAAGATTTTCAAGTTATGGGTCGCCCACGTCTTTATGTGGCTGTAACTGCGGGTGCAATTGATTCAATGCTTGCGCACTATACTGCTTTTCGTAAAAAACGTTCTGACGATGCGTATACTCCTGGAGGTTTAGCGGGCGCAAGGCCAAATAGGGCTGTTACCGTCTATGCAAATATGATAAGGCGTGCTTTTCCAAAAATTCCTCTTGTTGCAGGCGGAATTGAAGCGAGCTTACGCAGAACTTCGCATTACGACTTCTGGACAGATAGCCTAAAAAAATCTCTTCTTCCTGATGCAAAGCTTGATTTGCTTTTGTATGGCATGGGCGAAAAGTCGAACTTAGAAGTTGCGCAAAAATTAGAAAATAAAAAAGAATACGAAACAACGGCAGATGTTTTGAAGAATATTAAAGGTTCTGCACGCATAATTAAATTAGACGATATTCCCAATTATCCAAATGCATTAATTTTACCTTCACACAACGAAATTTTAGAAAATAAAAAATTATTAATCGATGCAACACTGATGCTTGAACAGCAAGTGCATCAAGCAAAACAAAAAGCAATTCAAGTGTTTGGCGATAGAGCGATATTACTTGAAGAGCCATCAGATACGCTCACAACTGAAGAAATTGACGGTCTTTACGCTTTGCCTTTTACTCGCATGCCTCATCCATCTTATAAAGAGCGCATTCCATCTGTGGAAATGATGCAAACATCAATCACATCACACAGAGGGTGTGGCGGAGGCTGTTCTTTCTGCAGTTTGGCAATTCATCAATCAAGACATATTGCTTCACGCTCAGAAGAATCAATTTTTGAAGAAATCAATAGTTTGAATAATCTACCAAAATTTCATGGCAATATTTCTGATATTGGTGGCCCATCTGCAAATATGTGGCAAGCAAAATGCACGGGCGATAGTTCAAATTGTAAGCGTTCTTCATGTATGTTTCCAACTATTTGTAAGTTTTTTGATGCGCCACAAAAAGAGCATATTTATCTGCTTCGTGAAGCAAAAAATATTCGCAATGTAAAAACTGTGCGTGTTGCAAGCGGTATTCGCTTTGACTTAGCGTTGAAAGAAAAACTTGCGCTTGATGCGTATACAGGTGAATTTACTGGCGGGCAATTGAAAGTTGCGCCTGAACATTGCGTTGACCACGTTCTTAAAGAAATGCGTAAACCAAATATGGACGCTTTTGAAAAATTTCTTGATGCTTTTTATGCGCAATCAAAACATGTTCATAAAGAACAATATGTGATACCTTATTTGATGTCCGCTTTTCCTGGTTGCACGGAAAAAGATATGCACGAGCTAAAGAATTGGCTGAAAGCAAGAAATTGGAAACCTCAACAAGTGCAATGCTTTATTCCAACGCCAACCACTGTTGCAACTGCCTGTTATTACGCTGAATGCGATTCAAAGGGAAATCAAATCTATGTTGCAAAAACTGATGCGCAAAGGTTAAAACAGCATTATCTGCTTGTGGAAACAAAGGATAATCCTTTTAATAAAAGAGAGCAAAATAACAAGCCGTATAATTCTGGCAACGAACATGATTCGAGAAGAAAGCCTAACCAAGATTTTAAGAAAGGCAATAAAGCGGAATATTTTGGTAAAAGAAATTTTAAAGGCAAAAGGCGTGAAGCATAAGAAATGAATAGAAAAAAGATTAAAATATTAAGCTTTCTCACGCTTTCTCTAGGCTTAATTCTTCTTCTTTTTTATTCAACACTTATATTTTCTGACTATCCTTATAAAAATAAGAGTTTACTTGATGAAATTTCTTTTTCACAGCAGATTTTTGATAGGCATGATACTCTTCTACGCTTAACTTTATCAGAAGACGATAAATATCGCATTCGTGGAAAACTTTCTGAAATAAATCCGCAATTTATTAATGCTACTCTTTTGTATGAAGATAGATATTACTATTCACATTTTGGGGTGAATCCTTTTTCACTCGCAAGAGCATTTTTTGAAACCTATGTGCTAAAAAAAAGAGTGATAGGCGCTTCAACAATAAGCATGCAAACTGCTAGACTAATATTTGGAATAAAATCAAATACATTAGCAGGAAAATTTGAGCAAATTTGGCGTGCTATGCAGATGGAAGTTCATCATTCAAAAGATGAAATTTTAGAGGCTTACTTTAATCTTGCGCCTTATGGTGGCAATATAGAAGGAATTTTCTCTGCAAGCCAAATTTATTTTCACAAAAAATCTAGTGAATTAGCTTTACTTGAAAGCTTGGCTTTGGCTGTTATTCCACAAAATCCAGTTGCAAGAAACCCACTCTATGGAGAAGATTTTGATAGAGTCCGCAGTCTTTTTATGGAAAAATGGAAAGAGCATTATCCGCAATATCAATACGCAAATTTGCCATTAAAAATTTATAAAATCAATAATCTTCCTTTTGAAGCACCGCATTTTACGAATAAAATTCTTTCAATGCAAAGCAAGAATGCTCATGAAAGTTTACAAGTGAAAACAAGCCTTGATTTGCCTCTGCAAAAAAATATAGAAAGCACTATAGAAAGTTTTATTCAAAGATCAAAACTCTATGGAATTGAAAATGCGGCGGCCTTACTTGTGCATGTTCCTACAATGGAAATTCGTTCTTATGTTGGCTCTGCAGATTTTTATAATAAAAAAATTGAAGGCGAAAATGATGCGCTTGATAGTTTGCGCTCGCCAGGTTCAACATTAAAACCCTTTATTTATGCGCTTGCTATGGAGCAAGGAATTATCCATGAAGGAAGTATTTTACTTGATATTCCAACCTCATTTGGTGATTATAATCCTGAAAATTTCAATGCGGAATACTCAGGGCCACTTCCTGCGAGCGATGCTTTAAAAATGAGCAGAAATATCCCTGCTATTCATTTATCTAATAAAATTAATTCGCCCGATTTATACGACTTTCTAAAAAGTGCAAATATAAATTTTCCACAAGATAAAGAATATTATGGACTCAGCTTAACATTGGGCGGGGCAGAAATTAAAGCTTTAGATATTGCTAGGCTTTATGCTATGCTTCTCAACCAAGGTTTAGATGAAGAGCTTGTTTATTTTAGTGGAGAACGGGGAAATTCAAAAGCTATTCTTTCAAAAGAAAGCAGTGCAATAACTTTAAAAATGCTTGAAAATGATTTAAATATCAATGCTCGATTGAAAAGTTCACAAAACGGAACACTTTCTTTGCGCATTAAAACAGGCACGTCGAATGGTTTTAGAGATGCTTGGGCAGTTGGAACTTTTGGTGAATATATTTTGCTTGTTTGGCT
>CAYJIN010000017.1:1854-20457 GCA_964370245.1 uncultured Desulfovibrionaceae bacterium | reverse complement strand
GGCAAAACACCTATCCGTGATACTGGCTATTTACGCAAAATTTTAATTGATAATCGAACTGGTAAAAGAATTTGCCAAAAAACTCTTGAAAATTCTTTATATGTAGAAGAAAAAATTGCAGAATTTTGGCCAAGCGATATGCAGAATTATTATAAGCAGGTGGGAATTTATAAAGAAGCGCCACCTCCTTTTGATGCAGAGAGCGTAAATAATCTGCTTTGTAAAGCAAGTGATGAAAAAGGTTTAGAGCCATTTCTGCAAAATCCAAAAGAGGGAATTACTTATTATATTAATGATGAAAACCCTTCACTTTATTTGATGGCGCATGCAAATGCTGATTCTGCTTGGGTGTATTGGTTTGTAAACGATGTGTATGTTGGGCAAAGTGAAAATTCAGAGAATTTCATCTATACACCTAAATCAGAACAACTTAAAATAAGCGCTGTTGATGTTTTTGGTCGTTCCACAACAAAATATATTGTAGTTGAAAATCAATAAGAATTATCAAAGAGAAAATTTTTTAGAGCATAAAAAAAGGGAAGATAATACAATCTTCCCCAATCATTCTATTTAATTTCTTCTAAGAGTTTAAAATTTCTATAACTTTATCAACTTCTTTTGAAGAGCCAATAACTAAAGGTGTGCGAGTATGCACAGTTTCTGGTTTGATATCCATAATTCTTCTTGTTCCGTCAGAAGCTTTACCGCCAGCTTGTTCTGCTAAGAAAGCAAGTGGTGCTGCTTCATACACAAGGCGCAATTTGCCGTTTGGTCTTTTTGCATCTTTTGGATACATGAAAACGCCACCTTTTAGAAGTGTACGGTGGAAATCAGCCACAAGCGAACCAACATAACGCATTGAATATTGATTTTCGCTTTCGCCAGAATCCGCAAAATGATGAACAGCTTTTTTTGTTGGCTCATCCCATAAGTATTCATTTGATGTATTTACTGAATAATATGGGCCTGTTTCAGGAATTTGAATATTATCGTGTGAAAGAAGGAATTCACCAATGCTTGGATCAAGCGTGAAAGCATGCACGCCGTGCCCAGCCGTATAAACCATAACAGCTGATGGACCATAAAGGAAGTAGCCAGCGCAAACTTGCTCATAGCCAGCACGAAGCAAACGGCCAACAGGCATATCGCCTATTGCAGTTTCTCTTCTTTTGTAGATAGAAAATATTGTGCCAATAGAAACGTTTACGTCAATATTGCTAGAACCATCAAGTGGATCAAAATAAAGAAGATAGCCACCTCTCTGCTCTTTTGGGCAGATGACAATATCTTCTTCTTCTTCAGAACCTAAGGCATAGAGAGTGCTTGAGCGTTGCATACGATACATGAGCACGTTGTTTGCATACTCATCAAGTTTTTGCACGTGTTCACCTTGAACATTAACTTCGCCAGTGCCACCAAGAACATCCACAAGACCAGCTTGATTTACTTGTCTGTTGATGATTTTTGCTGAAACAATAAGATCATGTATCAAGGAGGTAAATTGCCCTGTCGCTTGAGGAGACCATTTCAACTGATTGTATAACAAATGTTCGGTAACTGTAATTTCGAGCATATTTGCCTCATTCTAATTTTTTTCTAGAATGTTAGAATAGCAAAATTATTTGTTTTTGTCTATTCTTAAAAGTCTATCCTTGAAAAAAAAATGGTCTTGGCATAGAAACTATAGCCAAAAAAATGGTGAAATTTGAAATTTCTCTAGTTCTTTTTCAATTTGCCTATAATGAGGAATTTTTTCACCTAAAAGTGCGTAAAAATGTTTGCTATGATTAAGATTTTTACTATGGCATAATTCATGAACTATCACATAATCAATATATTCAAGTGGCAACTGAATAAGACGCGCATTGAGCGTGAGCACATTCTTGCTTGAATATGAACCCCAGCGCGATTTTAGAAAGAGTATGCGCAATTTTTCAGAGTTTATGAAATTATGCTGTTCTTTATTATATTCAAGGCGCTGTTGCAAAAATTTCTTTGCTTTTTGTAAAGTAAATTTATTTAAAAGCTGTGAAATTTCTTTTATATTTGAAGCGCCTTCGATAGAAATCGCCTTATTTTTATTATCAATTCTAATTTTAGCTTTTTCAGAACCGCTGATAAGATACTCAATGTTCCATTCTTCATTAAGAGCAGGAAAATTAATAGTATTTGGCGGTAAAAGTTCTGGTTTTTGTGTTTTGATAATCCAATCTTCTTGCTGAAGAAGAAAATTTTTAAGTGCTTCAACTTTTATTTTGAGCTTTTCAGGCAAAACAAGAACAAGCTCATTTGTTTTGCTTCTTTTTAAAATAATTCTTTTTGCTCGAGGGTTTCGTTTTATCAAGCAAATTTTCTCTTCTCCATTCGAAAGACTAAAGCGTATTTCTGAGGGGAGTTCATTTTCTTTAGAACGTGTAAAAAATTTAAACATTTATACTGCTGAAAAGAATATTAAGAAAAGAAGAGTTGCAAAAATAAAGAAAGCAAAAATTGTCAAAATTGTTTTAGGTAATGAAAGATTTAGCGTACATCTGCAAGCCACAATAACATTGAAAATTACCCACGGTAAAGCAACTAAATCGCCAAGAACTGGCACTATGCTCAACAAACCTGGTGCAGAAGCATAAGCAATCATGCGTACAATTAGTGAAAAATCTGCTTTTTGAGGTTCGATTAATTTTATAACAGCAGTAAAAAGTCCACTAATAATAAGTAGTTGCAATATAAGTACAAATGGGCCAATGAATAATCCTAAAAATAATGTGCTTGGGTCAAGCAATGCATCAACAATTAGTTGCATGTTTGGATCAGCAATTTCAATATCAGCTGGTGTATTAAATCGGAAAGTGAGAATACGAGCGACAAATTGAAGCATGCCAATAATGATATAAAAAAGCACTGCCTTTGAAATAGTAAAAGGGCGTAGCATTGTTGTGAAAAATGCAGGCGAGGAAAAGAGCGCGCGCACAACAGTTTGCACAAATTTTGTAACAAAGCTTTTGCCAGGTTCAGGATCTTCAAAAGGAACCATTGTCATAATTTGAACAGAATAGCCTTGTTTTTCAAGTTCTTGAATCTTTTCCATTTGTGAGCGATAAAAAGCATGAGCATTTCTAATTCTATCTTCTTCTTCTTTCTCTTGTTTTTCTTTTTCTTCGTTTGAAAGAGAAGTTTCTGAGTTATCTAAATCATTATCCTTTATTTCTTCATTTTTTTCTGATGATGCTTTAGGCTCTTCTTGTGTTTTTTCAATATCTTGATTTTCACTTGCTGAAAGCTCATTCTCATCTGTGTTTTCAAGCTTTTCGTTTGCTTTAATAAAATCAGACTTATCTATTTCATTTTCTAGTTGTGAAGAATTTGAAGCAATTTCTTCAGTGTTTACTTCAGGTTTTACTTGTTCAGTTTCTTCAAATGTGCGAAATGTAAATTTAATTTCACATTTGGGGCAAGTTGCACTTGTTGCTTTTGCTGGAATTTTATTTGTATTTATTTCACGCTCAAAACCGCATGATGGGCATGTAATTTTCATATGAATCCTTTTGGATATTTCAATTTATTTCAGAAAGATTTTTTTAGCACATCTTCCTTTTATTAGCAATACGAGAAAAGTTGAAGAAAGTAGGGGAAACTAAAATTTTATTTCGCCATAAATTCCATCATAACCTGCTTCAATAGTGAGCTTTCTTTCACGCATGAGTTGGATAATTTTGCCAATTTTTTCGTTTTCAAGAAGTGCAGAAATATCATTAGAATTATTTATAAGTAAAATTTCGAATTCACTAGAATTTTCTGTTACTTTGTCATAAAGGCTTTGAACTTTTTTAGATTTTTCACCAACTCCATACACGAAAGATAATAGTTCTCGCAATGGCAGAAAATGGAATTCTTCTTGATGAAAAATAGGAAGATTCTCTTCTGAGGAGCTTGTTAGATGTGAAAGATAATGCACTCTTTGAGCAACACCTTCTGTAAGTTTTTTATTGCAATGCGGACAAATTTCAGTATAATCGTCTTTTTGAAGTGAAATTTTGCAAGCTCTGTGCCCACTTGTATAGTATTTTCCATGCATTGGATAAACTTCAGCAGTTCCAATAAAATTACAAGATGCTTTATTTCTTTCTTGTAAATTTAGCGCTTGGAAAAGTGATTGATAGTTCAAATCACCTTCAAAAATGTTCACTTCCCTTGCAAGATTTTGCCCTGAATGCGCATCAGAATTGGAAATAAAAGAATAGGAGTTTAGCTGTTTACATGTTCTATTCATTGAAAGATCAGAAGATAAACCAGTTTCAAGCGAAAAAATATGAGGCGATAAATCTTGAAAGCAATCTTCAATATTCTCGAAGCCTGATTTTTTGCCAAAAAGTGAATACCAAGGTGTCCAAATATGTGCTGGAATTAAAAATGCATTCGGGATTTCAAGAATTATTTCTAGTAAATTACGTGAAGAAAGTTTTAGAATAGGGCGCCCATCAGCTTCAATATTTCCAATTTTTTCTAATTTTTTTCTTAAGTAGTGCGCCGCTTCAAAGTTTGGCAGATAGACAAGATTATGCACTCGATATGCTCTGCCATCTTGCTTGAATACGCATGAAATTTCGCCTTGCAAGATATAAGAAAGTGTGTTTTCTTTATTTTTATGAGTATAAAAACCGCTATTCTCATTGTAACATAAATTTGTTTCAAGCTCATTGAGCCATGCTTTATGCGTGCAATCTCCAGTCCCTAAAAGGTGCAAACCTTTTTTAGTTGCCCAAAAATTTAATTCATCAAGAGTAAGATATTTACTTGTTCCTTGTGAATAGCGTGAATGAATATGTAAATCGGCAAAAAGCATAATTTTAACCTTTGAAGTAGTATGCAGAATAAAAATTTTTTCCAATATGAAAATTCACATAAATTTTCAACTGATGCGCTTTTGTTAGCACAGTTTGCACCTCTTGAAAAGGTAAAAACTTTTGCCGAGCTTGGGACGGGTTGCGGAATTATTGCGCTTGAAATTATGGAAAAATTGATGAATGATGATGAATCATTATTAAAGGAAAAAGCATCTGCTATAGCGATAGATTATAATTCTAAGCTTTTAGAAAGCGCCAAAGAAAATGCTAAATTATATGCACATGCTGAAAGAATATTTTTTATTGAAGAAGATTTAGAGAAGTTCCCAAATGTAAACAACAGCGAAACAAAGAAATTTAAAAATTCTTGCGATTTAGTTATTTGTAATCCGCCTTGGCTTATGAAAAATCAAGGCAAGCTTCCCAAAGAGAGTATGAAGCAAAATGCCCTCTTTGGCGATGAAAACACTTATGATATTTTTTTTAGTGGCGCAAAATATTTTGTAAAAGAGCGTGGCTTTTTGTGTTTTATTAGTATTGCTGAAAGGTTAGAACTAATTTTTGCAGCACTTAAGAAAAATGGTTTTGCTTTGAAAAAAATGCAATTTGTTCATAAAAATTCAGAAAATTCTTCAATTTTTGTTCTTTTTCTTGCTGAATATAAAGGAAAAAGCCTTACATTCAAGCATTCAGATTTAAAAATTCTACCGCCGCTTTTTCTAGAATAAATTTATTATTTACTCGCTCTTTTCTTGATAAAATCAGGCTTTTTCTCTGTTTTGAAGTATTTATTCTTGACTCTTTTTCTAAAGAGCAATAGAATACTTTTTCTAAAATAAATAAGTCAATAAGTTCAATAAGATACTTATGAGGGGTAAACATGTCTAATTTATGTGTTGCAGTTGTAGGTGCTACAGGTGTTGTAGGTCGTGAAATGCTTAAAACTCTTGAAGAAAGAAATTTTCCATTAACGGAAATCAGAGCTTTAGCATCAGCACGTTCAGCTGGAATGACAGTTCCTTTTAGAGACATAGACGTTACCGTTGAAGAACTTAAAGAAGATAGTTTTGAAGGTGTTGATATTGCAATCTTTTCAGCTGGCGGTTCAACAAGTGAAAAATTTGCACCATTTGCAGCTCGTTCTGGCTGTATTGTTGTTGATAACTCCTCTTTCTGGAGAATGGACGAGCGTTGCCCGCTTGTTATTCCAGAAGTAAATGCACATGCGCTTAAAGATCATAATGGTATTATTGCAAACCCAAATTGCTCAACAATTCAAATGCTTGTTGCTTTAAAACCAATTCATGATGTTGCAAAAATTAAGCGTATTGTTGTTTCAACTTATCAAGCAGTTTCAGGCACAGGTAAAGCTGCTATCACTGAATTAGAAGATCAAATTCGTCAAATTTATACAATGAAAGAAGTTGAATGTAATGTGTATCCATCACAAATTGCTTTCAATATTTTACCACAAATTGATGTGTTTTTAGAAAATGATTACACTAAAGAAGAAATGAAAATGGTGTATGAAACCAGAAAGATTTTTGAAGATGATAGCATTGGCGTAAGCCCAACAGCAGTTCGTGTTCCTGTTTTTTATGGTCATAGTGAGTCAATCAATATTCAAACAGAAAAAAGAATTACAGCACAAGAAGTTCGCGTATTACTAGCACAAGCAAATGGCGTGCATGTTGTTGATAATCCAAGTGAAAAAATGTATCCTATGCCTATAGATGCAGCTGGTGAAGACGCTGTTTTTGTTGGCCGTATTCGTGATGATGAATCAGCTGAAAATTGCGTAAATATGTGGGTAGTTGCAGATAATATCCGTAAAGGTGCGGCACTAAACGCTGTGCAAATTGCAGAAGTTTTAGTTGAAGAAGGCTTATTAGGCGTAAACGACACAACTGTTTTCTAAGAAAAATCTATAAAAAAATTCAAGCCCAAATTGCTTCTGCTTTTTGGGCTTTTTTATTTAATTAAGGAAATAGAAAGTGATAGAGCGAATAAATGAAAAATGATATAGAAGGTAAATATCGGCTTATTCTTCTGTAGGTTTATCACTTTGCGGATGCGCTTTGTTGTAAATTTCTTGTAAATGTTTGAGATTTAAATGTGTATACACTTGCGTAGTTGCAATTCTCGCATGCCCTAAAAGTTCTTGCACAAGGCGCAAATCAAGCCCTGCTTCAAGCAAATGTGTTGCATAAGCATGGCGGAAAGAGTGGGCAGTAAGATGTGGCGTGCCTGTTTGTTTTTCAATTTTTTCTATTATTCTTAATGCTTCACGGCGGTTGAGTCGTTTCCCTCTGCTTCCAATAAAGAGGGGGGCAACAACAGCAGCTTCTAGATCAGAACCTATAAAAGCATAATTTTCTAACCATGCTGAAAGTGCATGAATAGAAATTTCAGTGAGTGGAACAATCCGCTGTTTATTGCCTTTACCAAGCACTTGTAGGACTTTTTTATCCTTTAAAAAATCAACTTTATTCAAAGCCAAAGCTTCAGAAATTCTTAAGCCTGAACCATACAATAGCTCTAATAAAGCCATGTTACGAGTGTTTAGAGCATATTCTTTATCAGAAATATTTTCATCTCTTTCATAATTATTTTCAAGAATATGCACAACTTGTTCACAACTTGGAACAGAGGGATGATATTTTGCTTGCTTTGGATTTTTTATTGTTGCAAGAGGCGAAGCTTTGATTAAATGCTTTCGTAATGCATAATTAAAAAAAGCTCTTAAACTTGAAAGTTTGCGTGAAACTGATGTTTTTGAATAATTTTTATTATGTAATTCAGCAAGATAAAGTTGTATATCTTTTTTAGATACTTCAGCAATATCCTCTAATTTCTTTTTTAATTTTTCATAAAGAAATAAATTAAAATCTATTAAATCAGTTGAATATGCACGAACAGTTGCAGGCGATAAATTTCTTTGAGTTTCAAGCCACATCAAAAAAAGCTCGGCTTGATCAGGTAAATTTTCAGCTATGAAAACATCATCATTTTCAATTGTGTTTAAACTTTTCTTCATAACAGCAAAGCCTTATTTACTTTCAGGTAATCCAAACCATGCGCCGTCAAATCTTTTAATTTGGTCGTTCAATTCCATAAGAGTAAGAGCAACATTTATTTCTTGTGCTGAAAGATTAAGCTTTTGGCATAAATCATCAAATTGAATTTTCTTTAATTTTTCAGAAAGAATGCATTCAATGATTTTATATTCAAGAGAAGCGCTATCTAAATTTTCTAATGGATTTTTAATAATTAATTCTTTTTTTTCAAGATATTCAAGTGGTTTAGTAGAGTTTTTTGCACTTGACTTTTTAGGCGTCTTTGTTTCAGTATTTTCGCTTTCTTCAGTATCAAATAAAGTCGGTTGGTAAAGATCAACATTTTTTTGCAAGCTTTGTAAATCAGCTTTTAGAATTGGCAATAAGTCTTCAAGCACATCTTCAACACGGAAAACGGCTTTAGCCCCTTGGCGAATTAGTTCTTGGCAACCTTTTGAATAGGGCGAACCCATAGCACCAGGTATTGCATACACTTGCCTTCCTTGTTCGTTTGCAAGGCGTGCTGTTATAAGACTACCACTTTTTAAATCTGCTTCAATAACAATAATACCGTATGATAAACCGCTAATAATGCGATTTCTTATAGGGAAATTTGTAGGATCTGGCGGCATACCTGGTGAAAATTCACTTATAAGTAAGCCATTGTTTTTTATTTCAAAATAAATATCGCTATTTGCTTGTGGATAAATAACATCTATTCCTGAACCAAGCACGCCAATTGTTGAACCGATATTTCTAATTGAACCATAATGCGCAGAACGGTCAATCCCTCTTGCCATGCCTGAAATAACAGTAACACCGCAAGATGAAAGACCTTTTGCAAGATAATCACTCGCATTTTGCCCTGTTTGCGATGAAATGCGTGAACCAACAATTCCAATGGACGGACTTTTGAGTAAATCAAGATTGCCTAAAGCATAGAAGAAGGATGGAGGGTCGGGAATTTCTTGAAGTAGGCGAGGATAATGTTCAGAAGTCCATAGAATGATTTGAGCATCTAAATCACGCGCATTTTCCCATTCTTTTCTTGCTGAATCGCGCCATGAATTATCCTGAATATGCTTAATGCGATGTGAAGCTCCAATCTTTCCCCATTCGCTAAGACTATGCACAGCATCAAAAGCTGAACCAAATTCTTTTAGCAATTTTGCAACAGTGCGCACACCAATATTTTGCGCATATTTTAAAGCTAAACATGCCCAATATTCTTTGCGTTCATCTTCTGTAAGTCTTTCAAGAGCTGTTGGCATAATATATCCCAATTATTGAATTTCTTATTTGCGGAAAAGAGGGGGGAGGAATTATCTTGTTATTCAAAGAAAAAAGTGGAGCCTATTTTCTTAGACTCCACTCATGTATTAATCTCTTGTTAGTTTTCTGAATTTCGCTCTGTGTGGAGTGATATTTCCAAGACGTTTTATTTTGTCTTGTTCATATTCGCTGAAGTTTCCTTCAAAGAAGTCAACTTTTCCTTCATCTTCAAAAGCGATGATGTGAGTTGCAATTCTATCTAAGAACCAACGATCGTGGCTGATAACCAAAACGCAACCAGCAAAGTTTTCTAAGCCATCCTCAAGCGCACGCATGGTGTTTACGTCAAGGTCGTTAGTCGGTTCATCCAGAAGGATAACGTTTGCACCTTGTTTGAGAATTTGCGCTAAGTGAACACGGTTTCTTTCACCACCTGAAAGCACATCAACTTTCTTTTGTTGATCAGCACCTTGAATATTGAAGCGTGAGCAATACGCACGTGCATTCATTTCTTTTGCACCAAGTTTAATTGTTTCAGCGCCTTCACTGATAACTTCATACACTGTTTTACCAGGGGTAAGAGTTGAGCGTGATTGATCAATATAAGCAAACTTAACTGTTTCACCAACTTTTACACTTCCGCTATCAGGTTGTTCAATGCCTACAAGCATTTTGAATAAAGTTGTTTTACCTGCGCCGTTTGGCCCGATAATACCAACAATAGCGTTTGGTGGAATAATAGCATTTACGCCTTCCATAAGGAATTTATCGCCCATGCTTTTTGCCATATCAGTAATTTCTACAACGCTTTTACCAAGACGTGGCCCAGGAGGAATATAGATTTCTAATTCTTTAGCGCGTCTTTCAGATTCATGGCTAAGCATAGCTTCGTAAGCATTGATACGAGCTTTACCTTTAGCTTGACGACCTTTAGGCGACATTTTAATCCACTCTAACTCACGAGCTAAAGTTTTTTCTCTTTCTTCGTCTTTCTTATCTTCTTGTCTTAGGCGTGCTTCTTTTTGCTCTAACCATGAAGTATAGTTACCTTTCCATGGAATACCACGGCCACGGTCAAGTTCTAAAATCCAGCCTGCAACATTATCAAGGAAGTAACGATCGTGAGTTACGGCAATTACAGTTCCTGGGAATGTTTGTAAGAATTGTTCAAGCCAAGCAACTGATTCAGCATCAAGGTGGTTAGTTGGTTCGTCAAGAAGTAAAATATCAGGGTTTTGTAAAAGAAGTCTGCAAAGTGCAACACGGCGTTTTTCACCACCTGAGATAACTGAAACAGGTGTATCAGCAGGGGGGCAACGAAGAGCATCCATCGCCATTTCAAGACGTGAATCAATATCCCAACCGCCTTTGTTATCCATAAGTTCTTGAACTTGGCCTTGTTTTTCAATAAGGGCATCCATTTCATCGTCAGTCATAGGTTCAGCAAATTTTTCATTGATAGCATTAAATTCATTTACGATATCAATAATTTCTTGCACGCCTTCTTGAACAACTTCTAAAACAGTTCTTGTTTCGTCAACAAGTGGCTCTTGCTCTAAATAACCAATAGTGAAACCAGGTGAAAGCACTGTCTCACCTTCAAAAGCAGTATCAACACCTGCTAAAACTTTTAAGAGAGATGATTTACCTGAACCGTTTAAGCCAAGTACACCAATTTTTGCACCATAAAAATATGAAAGTGAAATATCTTTCAAAACTTCTTTTTGACCATGTTTTTTTGAAACACGAATCATGGAATAAATAATTTTATTATCTTCTGCCATTTTACTACCTATGTCTTTTAATAAGAATTTTGTGGCAAGAAAAATTCCTACCACAAAATTAAAATTGTTTTGTTATATGAGAATTCTAGAATACTTGACCGATAGTGAATTCCATTCTGCCTGATGAACGTTTTTGACCATCAACGTTTTCACTGAGTGGGAAGCCATAAGCAAAGCGAAGGTCACCAAGTGGTGAGCGCCAACGCATTTCAACACCAGCTGAGAAGTATTGTCTATCGAAGAAGCTTTCGTATGAAGAATCAGTTGCTACAGCAGCATCAAAAAATGGAACAATTGCTAAGCCTAAATCTTTTTCGAAAATCCAGATATATTCAAGTGAAGCATAAGCAACTCTATCAGCACCGATTGTTTCACCAGTTCTTTGATCACGTGGTGAAATTTCTTCATATTCATAACCACGGATTGAGTTCATACCACCAATATAGTAGCGTTCAAACGCAGGAACAATATGTGATGTATTTTCAAAAACACCACCAATAGTTCCACGAGCATGCAAGATGTGGTTTTCTGCTAATTCGTAATAGCCACCTGTTTCAAATTCTAGTCTGAAGAAGTTATCGTCACCGCCTAAGAAACTACCACCGTATTCAGCTGAAATGGTATTTTTTGTTCCTCGAGTTGCAAAGAATACTGCATCAGTAGTATCACGAACAATAGAAGCGTTTACAACACTTGCCCAGTTATCGCCTTCATAATCTTTGATTGATGATGCTGCATTAGCACTTACGTCAGAAATTTCATAACTTTCAATGCGGTAGCCCCATTCAAGTGAAGTATATTCGCCAAGAGGATAAGCAAATCTTGCTAATGCACCAATGCTGTCTCTGTCATAGTCAATCCATTCTTGGGTTACACCATAAAGAGTAAGCCCAGCACCTAAATTTGTATCATATACACGTGGGTTCCAGAAATAGCCTGTCATATTCATTTCTTTTTCTGAAACATAACCGTCAATACCAACTACATAACCTCTACCAAAAAGGTTGTTTTGTGAGATTGCGGCAGAAACACCAAAGCCATCATAAGTTGAATAGCCTACACCAGCAGAAAGTGTACCAGTGCTTGCTTCTTCAACTGAAATTGCTAAGTCAACTAATGTTGGATCTTCTGTTGGAACAACATCGATTTTAACTTCATCAAAATATTGTGATTTTCTTAGACGTTCTTCAGAGCGAGCAATGTCTGAACCAGAGAATTGGTCACCATCAGCAAGGCGCATTTCACGAAGAATAACGTTATCACGTGTTTCATAGTTACCAGCAATTTCAACACGGTTTACATGAACAATATCACCAGGTTGGAAGTTGTAATTAATGCTAATTGTTTTGTTTTCAGGGTCAACTGAATCTTGTGGAATTACTTGAGCAAAAGCATAACCAAAATCGTTATAATATTTTGTTAATTCTCTAATATCAGCTTGTAATGTATTTAATGAGAAGTAAGTATTTTCTTCTTTCCAATCATCTAATTCTGTAAGTGCATAGAAAGTTTCATTATCAGCAATAAGTTCGCCTGAGAAAGATATATCGCCTAATGCATAGCGATCGCCTTCATTGATTGTGTAAGTGATAATAATGCCATCTTCAGTGTAAGTTACTTCAGGTGTGCCAACTTGAGCATTGATATAACCTTCGTTTACAGCATAAGCAGCAATTGTTTGAGCGTCACGTTCTAAATCTTCATTTTTCAACACGCCAGAGCCTGTGATGAATGAGAAAATGCCACGAGTTTTGATTGCTAAATAATTTTCTAAATCGTCTTTATCTAATTGGCTTAGACCATCAAAAATAATTTCTTGAACATAAAGTTTGTTACCTTCATCAACATTGAAAGCAAGAGCAGCAGTTCCATTTGCTCTTTCTACAACGCTGTAGTCAACTTCTGCATTGTAGTAACCTTTTGAGCGGTAAAGTTCTGTCACACGTTCGATATCATCAGCAAGAACTTTGTCGTTCAAAACAGAGCCAGTGCGTGATGTCATTGTTTCTAAAATATCTGAAAGGCTAACTGAGTCAGAGCCATTTACAACAACTTCTTCAATGCGTGGGCGTTCTTCAACACGAACAAGTAAAACATCGTTGCCGTCTTGAACAATCATTTCTGCTTGCACGTCATTAAAGTAACCAGTTGCCCAAATGTTAGCAACGTCTTCATTAAGAAGTTCAGCAGTTGGAACATCACCTCTTGAAAGTTGCATGCGTGATAAAACAACTTCAGGATCAAGTGCACGAGTTCCTTCAACTAAAATATCGCTAATGCCACCAAATACAACAGGGGCAATGTCTGCAGTTTGAGTTGCTTGAAGTGCAATTGAATCTGCAACAGTTTTTGAGCTGTTATGTGTTGGAGTTTCAATATTTATCGCTTTGATTTTACCTGCAATATTAACATAGTTTACGTTAACTGCATAAGTGTTACCAATTTGTGAAATTGTTCCGTATAAAATTGCGCCAGCATCACCTGTTTTTGCAAGTGCTTGTGCACTTTCTTGTGTTGTTGGTTTTGTTTTTGTGTTTTTAACTGTAAAGCCTTGTTCAGAAAGACTTTTTGCTAATTGATCTTGGATAGAGTCAGAAAACTGTGAATTACTTGAGCTTACATTTATTGTAAGGGGGCTGAGTAAAATGGTGTTTTCTTTTGCATGAACATTTTGAATGCTTAGGCCAAACATAAAAAATGTGAGTAGTAGAAAGGAAAATAACTTATTCCAATAATTAGGCTTCATACAGTTCTCCTGATTTTAGTTCATATCTCTTCCCAAGTTGTTGGGCGAGTTGATTGTTATGTGTTACCATAATAAGTGATATTTTCATATCATAATTCAATTTCAAAAGCAAATCAACAATTTGACAACCGCTTTTTTCATCTAAATTTCCTGTAGGTTCATCAGCAAGTAAAACTTTTGGATTAAGGAGCAAAGCTCTTGCTATGCCAGCTCTTTGCCTTTCGCCACCTGAAAGAGTTGGCGCTTTATGGTTAAACCTATGTTCTAAGCCAACTTTTTGAAGCGCATCTTTTGCTAATTCAATAGCTTGCTTTTCAGGCATACCAGAAATAAAAGCCTGCATAGCAACATTTTCAACAGTGGTAAATTCTGGCAGTAAATGGTGAAATTGAAATATAAAACCAAGTTCTTTATTTCTAAGGTGTGCTTTTTCTTTATCAGTATATTTTGTGAGGTCTTTACCTGAAAAATAAAGCTTACCACTTGTGATAGTATCAAGCGTGCCCATTATATGTAATAAAGTAGACTTACCCGAGCCCGAAGCACCTAAAAGAGCAATGCTTTCACCTTCATAAATTTTTAGGTTTATATTTTTAAGAATCTCTAATTCTTCACTTTGAGTAGGAATTATTTTTGTAAGATTTTCAATATCATAAAGGAGTTCTGACATTTTTACTCCTATTCATAGCGCAAGGCTTTTGTTGGTTCAAGTTTTGCGGCTTGATTTGCTGGATATATCGTTGCTAAAAAGCTCAGCAGTAATGCGCTGCAAATAATTATAATTACATCAAAAGGAAGCACTAAAACTGGTAAAGTATCAGTAGGGTATACGCCTTTAGGTAAATCAATAAGTTCGTAGGTTTTTAGTGCATAGCAAATAAGCAAACCAAGAGCAGAACCTAAACTTACCCCAATAAAGCCGATAATTGTTCCTTGAAGCATAAATATTTTTCTTATACTTTGCTTTGTTGCGCCCATGCTCATTAATATTGCAATATCTTTAGTTTTTTCCATTACTAACATTACTAAAGAAGTTACAATCGAAAATGAGCCCACAAGCACAATCATGATAAGAACTAAATACATGCCAATTTTTTCAAGTTCAAGAGCCGCAAAAAGGTTTGCATTCATTTCAGTCCAATCACGCACGTAAAAAGAGGGTGAAAATTTATTTGTAATTTTATCTGCAATTGCAGGGGCATTGTAAGGATCATCCACAAGAATTTCAACGCCCGAAATTCTGCCACGTGGAATACCAAGTAAATCTTGCCCTGCATTTAAGCTCACAAAACCAAGAGATGCATCATATTCATACATGCCTGATTTGAAAATGCCTACCACTTTAAATGGTGTGAGTTTTGGTGTGAAACCAGCGGCGCTTGATTGCCCAGAAGGTGAAAGAAGATTTATTCTTGAGCCCATGCCAATGCGTAATATGCTGGCAAGTTCTTCCCCAATAATTATTCCTTGAGTTTTTCCATCTTGCGCTAAGTCAGCAATATTTCCATCTTTTAAATTTGCTAAAAGTGAAATAGGTTCTTCGCTTGAAAGTGGATCAATACCTCGTAATATAAGGCCTTTTACACCATTTGAAGATGAGGCCATTACTTCTGAATAAAGAAAAGGATGTGCGGCCTTCACTTCATCAACTTCTTTTATTGTTGAAAGAATTGGTTCTATATCATCAAAAAGCGCAATATTGCTTGATAAAAGCATAGCATGCGCATTTGCACCGAGCACTTTTTCGCGAATATCGTTTGAAAAACCAGCATAAACGCTCATAGCAACAATAAGCGCTGCCACACCAATGGCAACGCTTAAAATAGACATTATTGATATAATAGAAATGAATGCTTGGCTAGCTCTTGCAAAGAGATATCTGCTCGCAATTCTTAAAGGGAAGTTCATATTATGCTTCTGGCTTTAAAAGCGGGAAAAGTATAACTTCACGTATGTTTGCTGAATCAGTAAGAAGCATAATCATACGGTCAATTCCTAAGCCACAGCCAGCAGCAGGAGGCATACCATATTCGAGTGCTCTTAAATAATCTTCATCAAGAGGGTGTGCTTCGTGGTCGCCATCCGCTTTTGCTTGAACTTGTTCTTCAAAGCGTAAACGTTGGTCAACAGGGTCATTCAATTCAGAGAATGCATTACCCATTTCACGGCCAGTAATAAAGAGCTCAAACCTATCAGCGATATCTGGATTTTTGTCATTTCTTCTTGAAAGTGGAGAAATTTCAATAGGATAATCGTAGATGAAAGTAGGTTGAATAAGCTTGTGTTCAACGTCAATATCAAAAACTTTTGCGTGTAATTTACCTAAAGTTTCAGAATCAGCAGCTTTTTCGCCACGTTCTGTGATATATTTACGAACAGCTTCTTTATCAGCTAAAAATTCGTCAGTGTGTCCACCATAGATTTTAAGTGAATCATAGAAAGTTATGCGGTTCCAAGTGCCTTTTGTAAGGTCAATTTCTTGCTCTTGGTAAGTAATAACAGTTGTATTGCAAACAACTCTTGCAAGATGATCATAAATTTCTTCAATGATATCCATTAAGTCTTCAAAAGTTGCATAAGCCCAGTAAAATTCACACATGGTAAATTCAGGGTTATGACGAGGGGAAACGCCTTCATTTCTGAAGTTTCTATTCAATTCAAAAACTTTTTCAAAACCGCCAACAAGCATACGTTTCAAATAAAGTTCAGGTGCTATACGCATGAAAAGTGGAATATCATAAGCATTGTGATGTGTTTCAAACGGTCTAGCCGCTGCACCACCTGCAATAGCCTGTAAAATTGGTGTTTCAACCTCTGTAAAGCCTCTATCTTCCATGAAGTTTCTAAATTCGCGAACGATTTTTGAACGTTTACGGAAAATATCACGTGTTTTTGCATTTACGATAAGGTCAACATAGCGTTGACGGTAACGCATTTCAGTGTCAGTAAGGCCAGAGTGTTTTTCAGGCAAAGGGCGGAAAGATTTTGTAAGAAGCTTAATTCTTGTGCAAGAAAGAGTAAGTTCGCCTGTTTTTGTGCGGAAAAGTGTGCCTTCAATTCCAAGAATGTCGCCAATATCAAGCTTTTTAAATACGGCAAACATGTCAGCATCCATTTTTTCTTTGTCAGCATAACATTGTAATTTACCAGATTTATCTTGGATATGGAAAAAGATAACCTTACCAAAAGAGCGGTTACTTACCATACGGCCGGCAATAGCAAAACTTTCATCAACATTGAGAAGTTCTTCTGCGCCAAAAGCTTCAAATTCAGCGTGAATTTGAGCAGTGTCATCTTTCTTTTTGAAATCATTAGGGAAAAGTTCTACCCCTAAATCAAGAAGATCACAAGATTTGCTTACGCAGTTTTTGATAACTTCATTTAATTCATTATGTTTTGCTAGATTTTGTAAAAGAGGTTGAAAGTATTCAACATGCTTTGACTTAGATGCCAATTTGATAGGCTTAGGAAGTTTTACTTCTTTTTGACTCACAGATTTCTCCAGACCTTTGTTTTGCGCTATAAACAATATCAATACGACTATTTAACCTAATAGTCAACACCCAATTTTTTAGGAAAAAAAATTAAAAAATCTTTTAAATATAATTTATAATTTTAGATTGTTAGAAAAACGCTTAATCGTGTGTACATGTTTAGAAAAAGAGAAATCAAATTTGAAGGGAAAAAATCTTTTTACATTTAAATGATAATAGAGTAGTATCTTGAAACTTATTTGATAAATTTATAATAAAATAAAATGTTGTTCGCTTAGCGATTCGAAAAGAGATAACTAATGAAAACTATTGAATTTGATATAAATTCGCCACAAAAATTAAAGAACATGCTTTCAAAGCTTTCATCAGGGAAAGTTCTTGTAATTGGCGATTTAATGCTTGATACATATCTTATTGGAGATTCAACAAGAATTTCACCCGAAGCTCCTGTTCCAGTTGTAAAAATTGCTGAAACTAAACACGTTCTTGGTGGTGCGGGCAATGTTGCACGTGCAATAACTGCGCTTGGTGGCAAGAGCACAATTATAGGCGTTGTTGGGAAAGATTTCCAAGCAAAAGAAATGCAAAATCTTTTTGAAAAAGAAAATGTAAACAGCAGTTTATTAGCAGTTGAAAGCCGTTCTACCACAATAAAAACACGAGTTTTAGCACGTGGGCAACAAATGCTTAGAATGGATATGGAATCTGACATGCCTTTATCCGAAGCTGAAGAAAAAGAAATTTTCGCTCTATTAGAAAATGAATTAGATAATTTCGATGCAGTTATTGTTTCAGATTATGCAAAAGGTTGCGTGACAAAATCTTTAATGGATTTCTTACGCAACTATAAAGAAAAAAAGAAAAATTTGAAAATTTTTGTTGATCCAAAACCAGCAAATAAAGATATTTATCACGATTTATTCTTGCTTACACCAAATTTCAAAGAAACTTCTGAACTTGCTGGAAAGGAAATGAAAAACCTTGAAGAAGTTGAAAGAATTGGTAAAGAACTACGAGAAGAATTGAATCTCAATTTTCTTCTTACAACTTTAGGTGCGCAAGGCATGGCGCTATTCTCTAAAAATACAGAAACTTTACATATTGCAACAACAGCAAAGCAAGTGTTTGATGTAACAGGCGCTGGTGATACTGTAATTGCAACCTTAGCCCTTGCGCTTTCAGTTGGTTTATCAGAAGAAGAAGCTTGTATTCTTGCTAATTTAGCTGCTGGTGTTGTTGTTGGAAAAATTGGTTCTGCAACAGTTACACAAGATGAAATTCTTGCAGCAGCTTTGCTTGAAGCATAAACTGAGAACATCATTTCACAACGAATTTTATAAAATTGAGTTGATAGATAGAGGAAAATATGAATAGTAATTCAACGAATAATGATGAAAAAAAAGAAGAACA
>CAYJIN010000017.1:0-1754 GCA_964370245.1 uncultured Desulfovibrionaceae bacterium | reverse complement strand
TATAGTGCAAAAAGAAGTTAATCCTGAACTTGCTTATTCTTTTTCCTCTTATGTTCTTACTTTTCTTCTTTTAATTATAGCAACTGTTGTATATTCTTTGCCGTCTTTTATGCCATATATTCAAGGTGAAATAAATCCTTTACATAGTGAAGCTGAATTTATGCATGCTTTTTCTCATATGCAAGCAACGCCGCTCACACTCTTTTCTTTCCCTGATATTTTTGGCTATTCTCTCAATAATTTCTTTGCGGGAATTTCACAAGATTTTTCTCTTTCTTTTCTCGCGCCAAGTGTAGTCGAAGGACGAATTATAGATCTTTTTCCTCTCCCTTTCTACTTTGCAAGTATTTTAGCAAAAATACCTTATATTACAAGCGATAATTTGGTTTTAGTCGCGCAAGCAGTCTCCCTTTTACTCTTTGTTATAAGTGTCTATTTATTGGCAGTGAGTATGCGTTTTTCAAGTAAAATTGCATTTTCTGCCTCTCTAATAGCTTTGATGGCAAGTGTTTTTTATAGTTTTATGCAGTTTGATTCAGTGATTTTTATTGATTATCTTTTTGCATTTTTTATTAATATTTCACTTATCTGCTTTTATAGAGCATGGCATAAAGAAAGTGCACCTTTTACGCTTATTCTTGCATTTATTTTTGTTGCACTTGGCTTTTTTACAAAAGGCGGAATGGCATTTTTCTTACCAGTGTTACTGAGTGTTTTCTTCCTTTTGTTTCATGGACATTTTAGAAGAATAAATGATAGAGATGGAATTGTAGGGCTTTTAGTTTTCATTCTTCTACTAGGCGTATGGTTTGGAATTCTTTATAATTCAGAAGCAAAAGAGTATCTTCTTTCGATTTTCGATTTTTCACTTTTTACCCGCCCCTGGGTAGAATGGTTTAGTGTTTTGAATTTTCTTGATTATCTTTGTGCTTTTGGCGTAATGTTTATTTTCTTTTTAGCTGTGCCATTTTTTGCAAACTGGAAAATGTATTTAACTGGAATTCGTAAAAATTATAAGTTATTTACTTATTCAGCCTACAAGCGTATTGCAGACAACAAGGAGAGAGAATTTCAAGTTGAATCTGCAGATAAAGAAGAAAGTAATACAAAATCTCGAAATGAAGTGAGAATCTTTCTGCAAGCAAGCGGAACATTATTTTTATATCTTAATTTCATAATTTCCTTGCTTATTCTTGCATTTTTTGGAAATGTTGACTTGAGTTATATAGTTTTACTTATTACTGCACCTTCAATTTTATTTGCAAAATCTTTCATAAACTTTTCTGCTAAATCTTCAAAGTTTTATGGGCTTTTATTAGCTATTTTATTTATAGTTTTGGCAATTTTATCTGCACCAGCATATTTTATTAATGAAATTGAGAATATGTTTCCTGATGTTATTGCAAAGCTTCCTGTAGATTTATTTTATTACTATCAAGCTGTTCCAAATCTTTCTTTGGTGGCTATTCCACTTAGTATAAGTGCCGCTCTTCTTTTTTACATAAAGAAAGATTGTTCTTATAAAATTCTAAATCTTTTTACTTTATTATTTGCTTTTATAGTTATTTTTTGCTCATATTTTGTTCTGCCACAAGTGAACGATTATAGATATTTACTTCATATTTCAAATGAGGAATTTTTTGATGCTACAGAATATGATGATGAACCAGAAATTGTAGAAGAAATTGAAAAGCCAATAGAAGAAAATTCTGAACCCTTGAGCGAAACAATTGATGAACCTTTAGCGCCTCAAG
>CAYJIN010000016.1:27858-32376 GCA_964370245.1 uncultured Desulfovibrionaceae bacterium | reverse complement strand
CTGAATTTCTTGGCAAATAAATCCCAAAAGGAAGAAAAAGATCTTGCAACATCAAAGAGCAATCTCTATTTCCTAAAAAACCACCCCAGCCATAGGCTTGCCCCATCATTTCTTGCCCAAGCTCTGCCACTTGCATTGCTGTATAATCAAGAGGGAATTTTTTATAGCTTGCTTCTGTAATTTCAACAGGATAAAGTTTTGTAGCTTCATTTATATTACGAATTGGTATATATATTTTTCCTTCTTTTGAAGGTAAAAGTGTTCCGATTGAAGCAAAGTTATAAAAATTTGAATTTATTTCTAAGGTGCTTCTCTCTTTCACTATTGCAATTAAGTCAAAATCTTGCCAATCGCTAATAAAGTCTTCATCTACTATTGCAATGTCTTTACTTTGCACCCAGCCAGCCGAATTTCCTGATTCAACAAAATACCATGCCTTATCTTTGCTCATGTGCGAAATATAAAGCGGTAAAGCAATAGGAAGTTGAGAATATTGTAGCATATCGAAAGGATATGCATCTGACAAACCTTGAGGCTCTAAAAATAAAGGGCTGAGAGTAGGCAGTGCACGCAATGGGCTTTGATGTATGCTGATTCCTTTTTTAGAAGAATTTGGAAAACTTTCAAGCTTTGCATTTTCTTGTAGCTTCTTCCATTTGGCATTATCCCAAGGCTTTAGATTTTCAGCATAAAAAGGGCTTTTTCTATTGAAAGAATTATTTACAGTTTCAAAAGAGATAAAGGATTTTTCTTGCTTCCAAGGTCTAAAGTATTTTTTATAAAAATCTTCTTCATAGCTTTGCATTTCTTTTTCTGATAAAAGTGCTTCTATTGGCGATTTTTCTGCATAATAAAGTAGGTTTTGAGGATACTTTGATAAATCTTCAACATTATGCTCTTGCGCATATTTTTCATGAATAAAGCCTTTATCAGAGTTTAGATTTTCATAAATATAAACAATACAAAGAAATACAATTATAAATATACTCAACTTGAAATACAAATTTTTTATCTTCATTTTACTTTTTCCCGCATAAATCTGCTTTATAATCAAAACATCAAGCTAAAATAATTGTAGTACATGGCAAACACATTATCAAGCTTTTGCAGAGAGATTTCTATTTTTATTCCTTTGGAAGGCTTAGATATTTCACGCCTAAATATAGCTTTAATTAACATTTATTACTCGTAACTGCTAGCAGTTATACATTATTATACCCACACATAATGAGCATGCGACAATATTTACATCTCTTTTAAATTATGTTTAATATTATGCGTTGATATTTTTTCTTATATAATATATATCTTAATCATATAAAATCGTAGAAAATTTTAACAAGGATATTTGTATGTTATATTGGTTTTCTATAGGGATTGTTTTAATCTTGGCGGAGATGTTTGTTCCTACATTTATTTTCTTGTTTTTTGGATTAGGAGCAATCTTAGCTTCAATAGTAAATGGGCTGGGTCTTGGCATTGAATGGCAAATTATTACCTTCATTGTATCTACTCCCCTTTTACTATTTTTTGGCAGAAGTAAAATAAAGAATATTTTTGTAGGAAGAAAAGAAATTGTAGAAGATGAGAATGATGATGATAACGCGCTCTCTAGCCTCTATTCCTTGCCTATAAAAGTTGATAAGGAAATAAAAGCAAATGGTGAAGGCACTGTTATTGTAGGCGATTCATACTGGAGAGCCACTTCAAGCTCATACATAGAAGCTGGAAAGATGGTAAAAATCATCAAACAAGATAGCCATGATAAATTGTTATTAATTGTTGAAAGAATAGAAGAAGATAACGACAACATTAAATAATTAATTGTTGTAAAAATACTAGAGGTAGTTATGAATATAAATGTTAGCTTGATTATTACAGGGCTTATTGCTTTATTAGTTGTTGTTTCATTATTTAAAGCCGCAAAAGTTGTGCCTAACCAAGAAGCTTATGTTATTGAGCGATTAGGAAAATACAAAGCAACCTTAAATGCAGGTTTTCACCTTTTGATTCCATTTTTTGATGTGGTAGCTTACAAAAGATCTTTAAAAGAAGAAGTTCTTGATGTGCCGCAACAAACTTGTATCACAAAAGATAACGTTTCTGTGGGTATTGACGGCGTTATCTATCTTCAAGTTGTTAATGCCTCAGCGTCTGCTTACGGTATTGATAATTACTACACGGGTGCAATTCAATTAGCACAAACTTCTTTAAGATCTGCTATTGGTAAGCTTGAACTAGACAAAACTTTTGAAGGGCGTGAAAACATTAATAAAGAAGTTATTGAAGCTTTAAACCTTGCAACTATTCCTTGGGGAATTAAGGTTTTACGTTATGAAATCAAAGATATAGCTCCACCGCAAACAGTAATGCAGGCAATGGAAAAACAAATGCAGGCAGAACGTGAAAAAAGAGCTATCATTGCTGAATCAGAGGGTAAAAAAGAAGCAGAAATCAACCGTGCCGAAGGTGAAAAGAAGGCTCTGATTGCTAAATCTGAGGGCGACATGACTGCAATGAAAAATAAAGCAGAAGGCGAAGCAACTGCTATCGAAACTGTTGCACTTGCAACTGCAAAAAGCATTAGACTAGTTGCAGATGAGCTAAAAACAGAAGGTGGCCAAGCTTCAGTAAATTTCAGAATTGCAGAAAAATGGATTGAACAATACGGTAATATCGCAAAAGAAGGCACAACCATGATTGTTCCTCAAAATATTGGCGATGCAAGCACTATGGTTGCAACTTTTTCTAAAGTGTTAGATTCGCTAAAAACAAATACATAAATACTAACACTAGTGTTATTATGTTTAAGTGAAGTAAAAAAGCTACTGCCACAATAGGTGTATACGTAAAATTTATTATAGTTGTGATAGAAGTATAAATTATGAGCACAGTAAAAAATAAAATTACCGAAGGAAATATTTCGAAAGAGATATTCTTCTTCTTTATTCCCATTGTTATCAGTGCATTTTTTCAACATTTTTATAGTTTTGTGGATGCTATGATTGTAGGGCAAAATCTTGGTGATTTGGCTTTTGCTGCAGTTGGCGGTTCTTCTGCTAAATTGATAACTTTATTTATCAACTTCTTTGTGGGCGTTTCAGCTGGTATTACAGTATATACTTCACGATTTTTTGGTAGTGGCGACATGGCTGGTGTAAAGAAAATCATCTATAATGGATCGGTTTCTTTTATTCTTTTTGGCATTGTGCTTTCTATTATAGCTTTACTTTTCGGAACACACTATCTTGAGGTTATGGATACCCCGCAAAATACTATGGATTATTCAAAAATCTATCTTGATACCTTCATGTATGGATTAGTGTTTTGCATTCTTTATAATATGTTTTCAGGTGTTTTCAGAGCTTTAGGCGATGCAAAAACCCCGCTTTATGTTCTTATTTTTTGTTCTTTTTTGAATATTATTTTAGATTTAGTCTTTGTAATCCTTTTTAAATGGGGCGTTTTTGGTGTTGCTTTTGCTACTCTTCTTGCTCAAGGTTTAAGCGCGTTTATTTTAGTTTTTATACTTCATAGAAAATTTCGTTATGAAGAAATTTCATATTCTTTAGATTTTACTATGATTGCAGATATTTACAAACTTGGTATTCCAGCTGGTATTCAAAGCATTATGTATAGTCTTTCAAATATGCTTGTGCAATCAAGCGTGAATACTTTTGGCTATATTACTGTAACTGCTTGGTCTGCCTATCTTAAAATTGATAGTATTGTAGATATCTTTGTTTCTTCACTTGCAGGAACAGTTATTACTTTTGTTGGGCAAAATTTAGGTGCAAATAAAATTGCAAGAGTGAAAGAATCAGTGATAAAAGTAATTCTTATATCTTACTCGATTACGCTTATTTTAGCGATATCCTTTGTTATTTTCAGGTTCCCACTCTTAGATTTATTCAAACTTACACCTGAAGTTACTGAACTTGCAGCAAGCTTTTTCTTTATCATTATGCCTATGTATCTTATTGGTATTCCATATAATATATGTGCTCAAGCCGTGCGTGGACTTGGCAAATCGTTCGAACCGATGATAATTACACTTGTTGGCGTTGTGGGGCTAAGATTTATTTGGGTACTTTTTATTTTTCCGCTCTATCCAAATATTCATTTTTTAGCGGCCTGCTATCCTGTAAGTTCTTTTATTATGACAATAATATTTGTTTGCTATTATAAAAAAGAGATTAAAATTGTGGAAGAAAAACTTCAACAAAAAGAATTAAACTAGCGAGGTAAAGAGAAAAATTCCCACAAAATAGATTTTTCCAACTCTAGTAGGTAAAAATTATGCGCCAAATCGTCCAGAGCCATGCCCCATTCGATTTACATCAGCATCTTCAAAAGAATCAAGTAAATACAAGCGAATTTTATTACTACGAGGAAATTCACGCTTAAGTAAAGTCTTTAGAAGTTTTTTTACTTTTTCAAGCGTTAGTCCTTCCCATGATTCCTCATGAAAACCACGCTCAACAACACTAAAACTGTCATTCCCTGTGCAGGTAATTG
>CAYJIN010000016.1:17058-27758 GCA_964370245.1 uncultured Desulfovibrionaceae bacterium | reverse complement strand
TCATGAAAACCACGCTCAACAACACTAAAACTGTCATTCCCTGTGCAGGTAATTGCTACAGATCTATTGCGTTTAAATGTGCGCATGTCAAGGCATTGGCCATTTTCTAGCTTATTTAATTTCTCAATCACAGTAGGAATAATTGATGCTTTATCATTCATAGTAAAATTCTCTCCCCTACTTTAATATATAATTCACTTGAAGCAATTTTTGCAAATGTTATTGAATGTACCTGTTTATGTCAAATTAATTATAATGATCAAATGATACAAAAAAGGGTAACCAAAATTGATTACCCTCATTTTTATATCTAATTATAGATATTAGATTTTTTTATCGTACAATCTAGCAGCATTCAATACAACTAAAACAGAGCCAGCATTATGCACTAAAGCACCTGCCGCTGGATTTAACCAACCTTTTACAGACATTACAATAGCAACAAAATTTATCACCATTGAAAGCGTGATATTGAATTTTATTGAAAAGATTGTTGCAATTGAAAGTCTTTTGATATAGGAAATTTTTGTAATATCATCACCTAAAATTGCTATATCAGCGGCATCAATAGCAATATCACTTCCCATTGTGCCCATGGCAATTCCAACACTTGCAGTTTTGAGCGCAGGCGCATCGTTCACACCATCGCCCACCATACACACATCTCCAGTTGTTTTTGCAAGACTCTCCACAGCAGAAACTTTGCCCTCTGGCAATAGTGAAGCATACACTTCTTCAATGCCCACTTGTTGAGAAATAAAGTTTGCGCTTCTTTCATTATCGCCTGTAAGCAAGACAGTTTTTGAAATTCCTGCTTCTTTTAGGGCTGTTATTGAAGATTTTGCCCCTTCTTTTATCATATCAGATAAACCTATAACACCAAGCAATTGTTCACTATCTGCAATTAGAACTCTTGCTTTGCCTTCATCTGATAATTGCTGAATTTTCGCTTCAACTTCTTTTGATAAAATAGCCTTACTATTTTCACTGATTAGTTTTTCATTTCCGCAATAAATTGTTTTATTATCAACAGTTACAACAACTCCTTTCCCAACTTCCATGGAAAAATCTTTCACATTTGAAAGGTTTATAGAATTTTCTTTTGCATAATTGATAATAGCTTTTGCAATTGGATGCTCTGAACGGCTTTCAGCAGTTGAAAGAAGTGCCATTAGTGCGTTATCATCAAGTGTTGATACATTGTAAATATCACTCACACTCAATTTGCCGTGGGTAAGCGTGCCTGTTTTATCAAAGGCGACTGTTGAAATTCCGCCCATTTTTTCAAGTGCTTCACCTGATTTTATCAAAACACCATTTTTTGTGGCTTGCCCAATTGCAGCCATAATTGAAGTTGGTGTTGCAAGTGCAAGCGCACAAGGACAAAACACAACTAAAATTGTAACAGCTCTCAGTAAAGCAGCATCAGGCATATCATAATAGAATCTAAACACTAAATAAGTTACAATTGCAATAATACAAGCTGATGGAACAATATAAGCCGCCCATTTATCAACAGTTCTTTGTGTTGGAGCTTTATGATTTTCAGCATCTTCAATAAGTTTAATCATTTTTTGCAGTGAAGAATTAGCGAATGATTTCGTAACCTTAATATCAACTGAACCAAAACGGTTGATTGTTCCTGTAAAAACTTCATCGCCCACAGTTTTATCAACAGGAAGCGATTCACCCGTCATAATTGATTGATCAATCGAAGTGCTACCCTCTATAACAATACCATCAGCTGGAAATGATTCACCCGGAAAAATGCGCAAAACATCATCAATTGCAATATTTTCAGCATGCACCATTTCTTCATTTGTTTTACCGTCTGGTAAAATTTTTATTCTTCTACCTTTTGTTGGAATAATATTTAATAGAATTTCAATACCTTTCTTCGCTTTTTCAATAGTGCGATCTTCAAGCCATTCACCAATTGCCATAATAAAAGCAACTTCACCAGCAGCAAAAACATCGTCAATATACACAGCGGCAATCATGGCTATAGTAATAAGCAATGGCGAAGTTATTCTGCCATCTAAAGTGTTTACTATAGCTAAATAAGCAAGCGGAATACCAGAAATAAATAATGATATCCAAGCAGGATTTACAGCAAAAACAAAATCAGACCCCATTAAAGGTAAAATGTATTCAACAATAAAACTTGCAAGTAAAAATAAACCTGAAATCCATAGCATAGGTATGGAATTTAATAAGAAAATATACTTTTTCATAACGCAGCACCCATATTAAATATTTTTTTACACAAACAAATACCTTATACCCCTATAGGGTATATCTATAGTTCACATAATCAAACTGAATTGTCAATAGCAAATCTACGAAAATGAAATTTAAATTTCATAATTTTCAGCATTTTGATAAAAGACGCAAAAAAAGGCTTCTACGATTACATAGAAGCCTTTGCAGGAGGAGGACTAGATGCTAATGAAGAGAACTTAAAAATCAAGACAAAGCAAAGTAAAGTAAGACAAAGCGAAAAATTTTATTTACTTCCTAACAGTTTACGCTTTCCCATAAGATAAGCGCTCTTGACGCGAACAACGTTTAGTTTTTTTTGCATCATAAGCAGAATATATATAAATAAAAAAGTAGAACATAAAAACTAATAATAATGGCATAATTGCAGCAAAACTCATATTCACCTCTTTCTATTTCACCTTAAAAGTCTAAAATTAAGTGAAATATCTTTTCCTTTATGAGTTAGTTATAACTAACTATAGAATTTTTGTCAATTCTTTTTTTTGAAAAACTCAAATTAGTTTTATATTTCAAATTTTCTTTTTATTTTGTAATTGACTTTTGAAAATAAAATATATACTCTCAAAAAACTAAGATTAAGGACGTGCATGTGAATCCACAACAAGTTATATCTTCTCTACATACTTTGATAGACATCCAGCAACCTGTTTTTATATGGGGTGCACCTGGCATTGGAAAAAGCCAAATAATTTCACAAGTTGCAAAAGATAAGGCTTTTGAAATTATTGATATTCGTGCTGTTTTGCTAGATCCTGTTGACTTGCGTGGGCTTCCACGTATAAGCCAAGATGGGCAAGCAACATGGTGCCCGCCATCTTTTCTTCCAAAAGAAGATAATACACAAAAAGGTATTGTTTTTCTTGATGAATTAAACGCTGCTCCGCCTCTTGTGCAAGCTGCCTGTTATCAACTTGTTCTTGATCGATGCATTGGTGAATATCGTCTTCCTGATGGCTGGACTGTGATTGCAGCAGGAAATGGTGAAAAAGATCGTGCTGTTACCCATAGAATGCCAACTGCACTTGCAAATAGAATGGTGCATATTGATATGCAAACATCTTTAGAAGATTGGCTTTTGTGGGCTGAAAAATCTAATATACGTAAAGAAATCATCGCTTTTCTACGTTTTAGACCAAAACTTTTGCATGATTTTGACCCACAATCTTCAAGCAAAGCTTTTGCTTCGCCTCGTTCTTGGGAATTTGTTTCTAAAATTTTAGATGCTGGTGCGCATTCTTCAGTGGAATATGAACTATTTCAAGGAACTATTGGCATAACTGCCGCCACTGAATTTATAGGATTTCTCAAAATTTGGAGAGATTTACCAACTGTAGAATCAATCCTTGAAGCTCCTGAAAACATTGAAATTCCAAGCGAGCCAGCAACTCTCTACGCATTATCAGAAGCTTTAGGTGCAAAGGCAAATAGCGGAAATATTGATGCTATTGTATGCTATGCAATGCGCATGCCTGTTGAATTTTCAGTTTTACTTTTGAGAACAGCAGTGTGTCAAGATGAAAGCATTGTTCAAACACAAGCCTTTAATGAATGGGCGCAAAAAAATGCGCATGTTCTTATGTAGTTGACTTTATGAGTATAGTTGAAAGCAAAAATACCAATGAAAAAGCACTTGAAGATATTGCTTTGAGACGCATGCAAAAAGCACGTGCTGACCTTCTTCTTTCGCACCCTTTTTTTGGTTCTATTGCATTAAAACTCGAACTAAAATCAGACACAAAATGCCCAAATCTTGCTACTGATGGCAAAACACTTACGTATAATCCACACTTTATTTCTGTATTATCAAACGAACACATTATAGCTTCACAAGCCCATGAAATTCTTCATATTGCTTGCAATCATCACATAAGAAGAAATGGCAGAGATGCAAAACTATGGAATAAAGCCTGCGATTACGCTATCAACAGTCTTCTCAATGAAGCGGGTTTTAGCTTGCCTGAAACTTTCTTCAAGCATGATAAAGCCTATGACAACATGAGCGTAGACGATATTTATGTTCAGTTATTGCGCTTGTATGATCAAGATATTCATGGCGGTGCTCAAAGCGCACAAGTTGCTGAACAAACTGATAAAAGCGAAGAAAATGGCTCAAGCGGAACTTTTGATAACGAGCAAGAAGACAAGTCAACAGAAGATAAAAAGAAAGACACAAAAGCAGAAAATAGCGACGAAGATACAGCAAAATCTCAAGAAAAAAATAAAGCTGAAAATGAAGGCGATAGCAATGAAAATAGCGCGAATAAACAAAGCGTTCAATCATCATTTTTTGGCGAGATTAATGATCATCCTATGCTTTCAGAAGAAAACAATAAAAGTATGCAGAAAGCATTAGAAGAGTCACTCATTCAAATAACGCAAGCTATGCAAAGTTCTGCAAACCAAGGTGATATTCCTCTTGGAATTTTACGCCTTTATCAGCAAGCTATAAATCCACAACTCAATTGGCAAAGCTTGTTGCAACGCTTTATTGAAAACTGCAATGATGGCGATTTTACATGGTCAACACCGAATAGACGTTATATTTCACAAGATATTTATCTGCCTTCTCGAAAAGAACCACGCATTCCAACAATGGCGCTTGCTATTGATGCATCTGGTTCAGTAGACGATAAATTACTTGCGCTATTTTGTGCAGAACTTGAAAATATTTTAGAAAGTTACGACACTACTCTCTTTATTATGTATCACGATACAAAAGTGCAAAAACATGAAATCTATACAAGAGCCGATAGGCCGCTCAAACTTTTCGTGCAAGGCGGTGGCGGAACAAGTTATAAAGATATTCCAAATTTTATAGAAAAAGAAAACATTCAGCCTTCTTGCCTTTTATGGTTTACGGATTTTGAATGTAATCTTTTTCCCGAAGAACCACACTATCCAGTGCTTTGGGTTTCAACAAGTAAAGAAAAAGAAAACTTGCCTTTTGGCGATGTTATCTATTTGAAATAAGCCTATTTGTAATAAGGAGGAAAAATGAAAATAGAATGGACAATCACTAAAGAAAGAGGGAATTTACGCCCAATTTTATCATATTCGTTCAGCATTGAAAAATTTGAAAAAGCTTTGGCTCTTCCGCCAGTTATCATTCAATCAACAATACCTGAACCTATTGAATCGTGGCGTGAATATTGTTATCCAAACATAGATGAAAGAAATGAAAATGCAGTCTATAAATCTTTTTATCGCCTCGAAATTATTTCACATAAAGGAAGCATCTGGACGCAGAAAATGCGTTTACCTTGGCGTGAAAATAATGAATATCCTGAAGTGGATGAATCATTCAAACTTCTTCGCCAAGCATTTGAAGAAGAACTTGAAAGAGCAAATGCAAGCCTTCCTATGAATAAAAGCGAATGCTTACAAATTACTGATGTAACATCACAAAACATTGCCCCAACAGTTTTGGCTGAAAAATTTCTCAATTTTGCAAGAAGAGAAAGCTCTTTGGCTTAACAATATTTTTTTAGAAATGAAGTTAGGAATGACTAACCATTTATATAATAACATATTCAAAATAAAAGGAAAAAATTATGATTACACGTTTCGGCACAGCAAGTTCAATGGTAGTTCAAAATGTTGAAGAAAACAGCACTCCCCTTCTTCTGGCAATTGACCAAAGAGGGCTTTACCTCACAAAAAGTAACTATCTAGATAAAAATCTCTCTGATCCAAATAGAGTTTCAAACCGTAAATCAATGGAAGACAGAATTACAGCGCTTGGTTTTGATTATAAAGCAATTTTTGATGAAAACAAGCATCTCATTCAAGATCTTCCAAAAGAAAAAGCAGCAAAAATCAACCCACTCAAAGCTTCAAAACGTAGCATGAAAAAATAAATAAAAAAGAAGTAGATATCTTCATTGAAATTTTACGAATATATCTACTTTTTCTTTTAATATTAACTATATTGCAACTCAAGCCAGATGAAAAAAATGCCAAAAACAAATAAGTTTTTAGCATTCTTTCAAATTTATAATTATCTATTATTATAGGTATTTTTTAATTACGCTGATATTATCGTCTTTACTTTGTTTACCAAGGATTTTTGCTTTTTCTGACTCTTGTTTTTCAGCTTCTTTGATAATTTTTGTGCGGATATTTTTATATTCGTCTTGCCATGTATCAATTTCTTCTGTTTTGCTTTTCAAAAATACAAGGAATTGCCCAAGTCGTCTTGTTGCTTCTAATGACACCACGTGTTCAAGTTCGCACGCAACTGAATCAGCTTCAGCATCTGTCATTTTTAAAATATTGTGGAAAAAGTCTTTGAAAATTTCGTGCCTGTGGTTGAGATCTTTACCAACAGTTCTACCTTCTTCAGTAAGGTGAATAAGGCTGTATGGGCTATAATCGATATATCCCATTGATTGTAAAGTTTTTAATGCACTGGTTACGGTTGACCTTGAAACATTTGCTTGTTCAGCAATAGAACTAGCTCTTGCAGCGCCTTTGTGAAGTTCTTCAGTGTAGATAATTTCAATATAGTTTTCTAAGACACTTGTAAGTTTTTTTTCATTGTGTTCCATATAGTCCTCGTCCATTAGTCCTGCATATAAAGTTAATATAAATTAAATGTATATTTTATTCAAAATTTCAAAAGAATAATTTTTCTTTCAAGATTACATTTAACAATAGAACAATTTTCTCAAGCTGTCAATATATAATGACTTTAGTTAGGAAGACCTAACTATGTTTCAAAATTCATCTAAATAGCTTATATTCACAACAGAGCCTTCGTGTTTTACTAGTCTTCAAATTTCAGCCAATAATTTTTTTATGAATCATAGACTTTTTTTAAAAAAAATTGTACACTTAATATAATTTGAAAAACTATACTTTGCAATTTTATCTTTTCACAAAACAAAGTTTATTTTTTTAAATATACTTTTGATAACAAAATAGTTGAAAAATCAAAATATTATCATACAAAACCAAGACGTTAGGCATGACAAACTTCTGAAATTATTCTTTTATTTTACTTGACAACTTTTATTTAACCTACTAAAATAGCTCTTTCTTGGCTGGATAATATTACATTTACAATTCTTTTTCCAAATCTCAATTATTTTTATTCATTCAAGATCCAATAGAAAACATGAAAATTATGAAAATTCTTATGAGGGCTTATGTCTTATTATGTTCTTAAACACCAAATTCCTGGAAGAGTTCGCCTAAACATTCCTTGTGCTATGAACGAACCTTCTTTTTTTGCGTCTATAGAGCAATCTTTTTTACCATTAACTTTTGTGCGTTCTTTCCGCTCAAATCCTGTATGCAACAGCATTGTTATCAATTATGAAAAATTTGACGATTGCTATGATATTTCTTTAACAAAAATATTAGAAAATATAGATGCAAGTATCCTGAAACTTAGCAAAAATGCCTTACCGCATAATGCAAAAAAGAATAAAAAAAGCAAAAATAAAAGCAAATTAAGAAAATTCAAACTTGAACAATATCTTACTCAAAAACAAAATGCGCAATGCAATTGTGCAAAAGCAAGTGAGCAAAAAAATCTTGTAAAGCCTGCTCTTATTCGTTTTGCATCATTATCAACTTTATTTGCAGCGGTTTTTCTCAAATCAGTTGTCTCTCGTGCAGTAATTTCACAAAGCGTGTTTAGCCCGCTTGGCATTGCAAGCATTGCCTTTTCTCTTCCCCTTATAAAAAATGGTTATGCGCAGATAAAAAACAAAAAAATTGCACTTGATGGCTTTTTAGGGCTTGGTTGCATTGCCACTGCAGCAACTTCGCAAGCTTTGGCTGCATTTGAAATTTTATGGATTAATGCTGGCGCAGAACTTCTAACTGCATTTGTTACTGAAAAATCAAGAAAGTCAATATCTTCCATTCTTCAAGTGACTGCACACCACACTTTCACTCTTGTTGATGGCGTTGAAATTGAAACAAAAGTAAGCGACTTAAAAGAAGGCGATATTGTTGTTCTTCATACAGGCGAAAAAGTATGTATTGATGGCGAAATCATTGATGGACACGCTCTTTTAGATGAAGCGCCAATCTCGGGTAGACCTGATTTAGTGCAAAAAAGCATTGGCGATTCCGTTCTTGCTGGAACAATTATAAGCCAAGGGCTTATTTATGTTTGCGCGAAAGAAGTTGGCGATAAAACCTATCTTTCCCGAGTGCTTTGCCTTGTTGAAGACGAACTTACCAATAAAGCACCTATTGAAGGCATTGCTGATAAGCTTGCAAGAAAACTCATTTTCTTAGGATTTATAGCAACAGGCGCAACACTTTTATTTACCCAAAATATTAGCAGAGCTTTCACAGTATTGCTTGTTATGGCTTGCCCATGCGCAACCGCACTTTCAGCAAGCACAGCCGTGAGCGCTGCTATGAACGTTGCAGCAAAGAAAAATATTCTCATTAAAGGCGGAAGATATTTAGAAGAAGTTGGCAAAATCGACTGCGTTTGCTTTGATAAAACAGGCACGCTCACAGTTTCTGAGCCAAAACTCTCAAACATTGTTCTTCTAAATGAAAACACAGAAAATCCGTCTTTATTTGAAAAGAAAGATGAAAATGCTCTGCTTCAACTTGTGCTTTCAACTGAAATGCACAATCATCACCCAATAGCCCAAGCTATTAAAAATGAAGCTGAAAATAGAGGAATTTTCCCTATTTCGCATACATGTTGTGAATATTTTCTTGGTATGGGCATGATGGCAACTGTTGAAGAAAATGAAATCCTAGTTGGAAATCATAAACTGCTAGAATTACATGGCATTGCCTTAGATTCTTCACAAAATAAATCACTCAATGCTAAAACTGCATTTGAAGAAGCTGAATATTTACGTTTACGTGGTAAAACCGTTCTTTTTGTTGCAAAAAATAAAGAAGTTGTTGCTCTGCTCTCTTTTGATAATCCTGTTCGCGATGAAGCAAAATCAATTATTAAAACTTTGAAAAGAACTGGCGTGAAAGATGTGTATCTTATCACTGGCGATGAAGAAAACACTGCAAGAACTCTTTCAGAAGAACTTGGAATTTATGGCTATTTCCCATCAGTTATGCCAAATGAAAAATCAGATATCATCAAAAGATTACAAAGTGAATATAATTCAGTGTTGATGGTTGGCGATGGCATTAACGATGCAATGGCTCTCACGCAAGCAAACATTGGTGTTGCAATGGGTGCTGGCGGTTCAGAAGTGGCTATTGAAGCGGCAGATATTACTCTTGTAAATGATGATTTATGCGGTGTTGTCTATCTTCATCAATTGAGCAAAAAAACAATTGATGTTGTTCATCAAAACTTTTGGATAGCAACAGGGTCAAACATTGCAGGCGTATTACTTGGCGCTTTTGGTATAATTAATCCTGTATTAGCAGGTAGTTTGCATATAGTACATACTTTAGGCGTGCTTGCCTCATCATCACGCTTACTACATTATGAAGTTGACGAAGATTTAAGCATTGGTTGTGAAAACCGATAATATATACAGAAATAATAGGAATAACATGAACTTACAAGCCTTAATTGCATTAAGAAAATATCTTACAATTGCAGACCATAAAAAAGGAAAAATCAAATTGAATTTTTCCATGAAAGTTTTAGCTGATAACGACGCTATGACCTTGATAAAAGAAATGAAAAATCAAAAAATGCCACAAGCAATTTCAAATTCAAGTCTCAATTTACTCACTCGCTCCGTAATGCTTGAATATGATGCACAAAGCATTATTCCCGCTGAATTTGACGAATTTCTCACAACAAGAAATAGACCAAGATTTGAAGAATTGGTTGAAAAATATAAAACAGTTCTCAGCTCATAAGAGCGAATAATTGCATAAGGAGTTTATATGGCTAAGAAAAATAAAAATACTCAAAACCAAAATCAAAACCAATACTATACATACGATCCTATGTATGGCTTTATTCCTGCTGATCAAAATGCAGATGCAAATGCAGAAGCAAATATGGCGGGCGCTTATCAGCAATACCCTAATAATTTTGGACAAGGATTTGGCCCTGGTTATGGTTATGGGCAAGGTTTTAGACATAACTTTGGGCAAGGCTTTGGAAATCCAATGCAACAAAACCATGTTATGCATATGAATGCTATGCAAGAGCAAATTAATCAATTGCAAGCGGCTTTAAATAATGGTTCACAAACTGTTAATAATTCAGTAAGCCAAGAAAAAATTCAAGAAATTTATTCCGTTATGAATGATATTTCACAAGGCAAAGCTGGCCCTGAAAAACTTCTTCCGCTAATGCAAAACACTTCTGCTGATTTTTGGAAAGGTCTTGCTCTTGGTGCTGGCGCAATTTTACTTTTCAATTGCACTCCACTCAAAGATATGCTTGGTAATCTTATCGGCGCTGGCTTAGGCTCATTTATGGGTAAAGCAGATGATGACGGTTTCGATGA
>CAYJIN010000016.1:0-16958 GCA_964370245.1 uncultured Desulfovibrionaceae bacterium | reverse complement strand
TCGGCGCTGGCTTAGGCTCATTTATGGGTAAAGCAGATGATGACGGTTTCGATGACGATGGCTTTGACGACGACGGTTTTGACGCAGAAGAAACAAATGAAGATGCAAAAGCCTAAGCAAAAAAGGATTAAATATGATAAATAATTCTAATCCACTAAACCCTAATTCGCAATTTCAAAAAAGAACTCCCTCCCTTGCTGCAACTGCGCTTGGTGGTTTAATTGCTGGTGTTGTGAGTGGGGCTACTGTTGCTGCAGCTTCAAATGCACGCAAAGTGAAGAATGGCTGTATGACGCCAAAAGAAGCCACTGCTGAAGTTGTTCGTGAAGCAGGCAGCATGGGCTTGGCAACAACAGTTGGTGTGACTACTACTGCACTTTTAGGAGTAACAGGCATAATGTCAGTTGCTGGTGTGGCATTGGTTACAGCAAGCACAAAATACGCAATTGACTCTCTTCTCAATGCTCCAGCGTGTGAAATAAACACAAAGGTTAAAGAAAAGGAAGTATTAGAAGAGAATAGTAACGAATCTGTTCAAGAAGCTGAAATTATATAATAAGAGGATACCATGGCTAAAAAATATACAAATCAAAATACTTATGGGCAATATACAGGAAATACTCCTCTAGACGCTTACAATTTTTACAAAAAAAATGAACAAGCTGCTCAAGAAGCTATTTCTTCTATGAATTTCACAAGCGCTCAAGATTCAAGCGCGCAATTTGGTCAATCAATGATGGCGCCATTTTCTTCAGCAAATGCCGTTGCTCCAAAAGCAAATAATACAATTCTTGGCATGAACACATCTTTATTGAAAGGCTTATTAGTTGGCGCAAGCGTTGCATTAGTGGCAACAAATCCTAAAGTGCAAAAAGCTGTTGTTGGCGGTGCTGTGAAAGCTTGGTCAGCAGTGCAAGCAAGCGTTGAAGAAATGAAAGAGCAAGTAGAAGATGCAAAAGCTGAACTTGCACAAGAAGACAACTAAAATAGACACTTGCAAGAGGTAATCATGGATATTGATTATACTGATACAAATTCTCAAGAATTTGACAATGCTCATAAAGAAGTAAAAAAAGAAAAATGCTGCTGCCTAAAAAGAAAAAAGAAATTTGATAAAGCAAAGCAAAGAAAAATTGCTAAAGCTGGCCTTATTTCCTCTTTAGCATTCACTACTGTTTCAGGTTTTGTAAAAGGCGATTATGGAAAAAAAGTGCATGTTGCTTCTGGCTTAGCATTAATTGGTTTTTCTATTTGGCATTCAAATCTTTACAAAAGTAAGAAACATTCTTCTATTGAAGAAATTGTTTGCGACATTGAAAAAACTGACAAAGAAGAAATTTAATATATCAATAAAGTAGGAATAATAGGAACTGCCATGCTTGGTAAAAATAAAGAAAAAGCCCAACCGAAAAAAATAGTTTCAAAAACAAGCTATAAAATTTTACATGAGCTGAAAAAGCGTATACGTTTGCAAGTTAAAGCACTTTATTCGCCTGATCTTGACTCTTCCTATCTTCAAGCTATTCTTTCAGGTTTTCCTGGTGTTTCAAGTGTGCGTATAAATTCAAAAAATGCGTCATTAGTAGTTGAATATGATGGCGAAGCGTCACATAGAGAAAATATACTCTACTTTTTAGAAAACATTCCAAAAGAAGCCTATCATTCAAGCAATAAAAACGAAAAAGCAGTTTCAGTTCCTGAAGTTATTGCACAAACTTTAGTTGCGGCTTCAACCCCCTTTCAGCCTAAAAGCATAAAAGAAGTTTTGGCTTGGTCATTAGGTTTGCCAACAATAGCTGGCGGTATTGGCACATTATTCACTGAGGGCATTAAAGTTGAAGTTTTAGACGCTTCTGCCGTGCTTTTTTCACTTCTCAGAAAAGATTATACTACAGCAAACACTATTGTTGCCCTACTTGGCATTGCTTCTTGGCTTGAACAGTGGACAGAAGAAATGTCCGACGATTTATTGAAAAAACTTCTCAAACCACAAGTAGAAAATGTGTGGATTGAACGCGATACTAAAGAAATTTCCATTCCATTCACCGACTTAAAAATCAACGATATCGTTATTTGCGGAACTGGCGAATTAGTGCCTGTTGATGGCGTTGTTGTTGATGGTGAAGCGGCGATCAATAAAAGTTCAATCACTGGCGAATCGCTTCCTGTGCATGTAAAAGCAGGCGATGAAGTTTTATCTGGCTCAATTTTAGAAGACGGCAGATTAAGAATTGCGGCAAAACATGTTGGGCAAGAAACTCACATGGCAAGAATTTCACGCTTCTTAGAAAATTCATTACGTAACCCATCAGAATCTCAGAAGAAAAGTACCGAACTTGCCGACAAGCTTGTGCCTATTACTTTTGGTTTAGGTTTAGGGCTTTTTGCTCTCACAAAAGATATTACAAGAGCGGCCTCTGTTTTAACTGTTGATTATTCTTGTGCCATCAAACTTACTGCACCAATTGCAGTAAAATCAGCAATGTATAGCGCTGGGCAAAGTGGTGTGCTTCTAAAAGGTGGTCAGGCATTAGACGTTCTTTCAAAAATCGATACTTTAGTTTTTGATAAGACGGGCACTTTGACAAAAGGTAATCTTGAAATAGTTGATATTATTCCTCTTCCTGAAGTGAAATCAGAAAAGCCGCTTTTATCAGAAGAAGAATTGCTTGCACTTGCTGCGGGTGCTGAAGAGCATTATGGTCACCCCGTTGCAAGAGCTGTTGTTGCAGAAGCAAGAAAAAGAGAGCTCACTTTCCCAGAAGTAAGCCAAGTTGACTTTATTGTTGCGCATGGCGTTTCAGCTTTTGTTAATAATTCGCAAATCCGTGTTGGTAGCAGACATTTTTTAGAAGATGATGAAAACATCAATTGCTCAATGGCAGATAGCTTTGAAAGAGATTTGCGTGATCATGGCAAGTCAATTCTCTATGTGGCAAAAGATGATACTCTTATAGGTATTCTTGCTTTACGAGATGAAATTCGTTCTGAGGCAGTATATACTTTACACGAGTTGAAAAAGCGTGGTATAAAAAATATTGTAATGCTTACAGGCGATCATAAAGACACTGCAAAAGCAATTGCGGATGAGCTTGAAAACATTGATGAAGTGCATTGGGAACTCAAACCAGAAGATAAAGCAAACTTGCTTTATAAAATGCAAGCTGAAGGCAAGAAAATTGCTTTTGCTGGCGATGGTGTGAATGATGCTCCTGCCCTATTATCAGCAGATGTTGGTATATGCATGCCACAAGGTGCTGATTTAGCAAGAGAATCTGCTCAAGTTGTTCTTTTAGAAGAAGATTTACGTATGCTGCTTGTTGCAAGAGATATTGCAATGCAAACACAAAATGTATTGCAAAATTCTTTCTATTCAACAGTTGGAATAAATTCACTTATTCTTCTATTTGCCTCATTTGGTAAAATCACTCCTGTAACTTCTGCTTTCTTGCACAATGCTGGAACTGTAGGAATTTTAGCTTATGCAGCAAAAGCGGCAAGCAAAAAGCAAGATACAAGGTATAAAAAGTCAAAAAATAAAATAAAAAATATCAACTAAAGCTAATTTTTATTGCAAGAATAACCGTAAGAATATCGGAGAATACTATGTTTACTACATTTACAAAAGCACCAGCCGGAATATTACTCACTCTTGAAAAAATTGAAGACAGTAAACTTGAATCAGAACTTTTCCGTATGGGAGTTTACGCTGATAGCCTTGTTTATAAAATGGATGCCGAGTCAGATATTCATACTGTTCGCATAAAAACAGCAAAAGGCGAACTTGTTTTAGCTGGTGGCATGGGTGGAAAAATTGTGGCGCATTTAGATGATAATCGCATGATTCCACTTATTGAAATGAAGCCAAAAGAATGTGCCCACATTGAAGCCATTGAAGGTGGCGAAGAGCTTGCCACTGCATTTTCCGCGCTTGGCCTTGAAAATGGCGAAGAATTTGAACTTGTAAGAAGCCTGCCGCCGATGATTTATCTTGTGGAAGTGGAAGGTAAAAAACGTATCAAACTTTCAGAGGGTATGGCAGCAAAAATTTTAGGTAAAATGGAAAATAGTAAAGAGTGCCAATTTGCAAATGCAAGCGTAAAAGTTCCATTTATTGTTAGTAAAATTATTGGCGGCGAAAGCTCAAAAAAAATATTAGATTCACTCAATGTTGTTGAAGGTGACACGCTTATTTTAGATTCAGTGGAAAATGCTCCTGTCTATTCAATGAATAAAAATGGCAGATTTATGCTTGCAACAAGCGAAGGTTTGCGCGTTATTCTAAAAAAAGAACAGGCAGATAATATTCGCGTTTGTTTCTAAAAAACTATGCACATTTTCTAAGATTTTTTCAAATATTTTTGCAATAAATAAGGCAATAATTTATATAAATTTTAGCTTTAATCTCTAACAGCATTTCCTCTAAAAGCTAGTTAGCAAGCGCTAATCATGCAAAAAAATTGCAAACTATTATTGACAGAACTTTTTTTATACTCTATATATTAAGTAAACCTTTTAAGGAGAATTACTATGGGATTTTATAAGGCAATAAGCGTAGCAGCTCTTGGTATAGCATCATATGCACTTTACAAAACAGGTGCGCTTAATCCAGCAATTAAATGCGCAGCTAAAGCAAGTAAAAAAGCAACTGATTTTGCTGATGAAAAAATTGCAAAAGCAAAAGATAGTTATAACAATTTTAGAAAACCAGCTGATAAAGAAGAAGATTCTACTATCACAGGTGAATTAGTTACTGAAGAATAGTTTCTATTGATATTTTATTATTTCAATAAAATACATTCAATTAATCTTTATATCTAATGTATAAAAAATGCCGAAATATTTGTTTATTTCGGCATTTTTATTTTCAATTGTGAAAGAAAGAATTGAATTATTTATTTTCTTTTTTTAAATCAGATAAAATTTCCTTCTACCTTAAAGTGCTTTATGGATTGAATCAGCCCAAGAAGCAATGTCAGCTTTATTATCGCTTGCATCACCTTCAAGTTTTAGACCATCAGTGATAATAACTGCTTTCACATTTTCATATTGTTCTTCAATAAAATCTACGCCACCGCAGAAATATTCATAAGAAGTATCACCGGAAGCAAAAGCTGCACATTTTTTGCCTTCTAGGCCCATTTTATCAAAATCTTCTGATAAGCTTTCAAAATCGCCTTGAAGTTCAATAGTATCAATACCCCAAACTGAAACACCCATCAAAACGCAATCATAGCCATCTGCTAAGCCTTCTGCTTTAACTTGATCAGCCGCTAAACAATCAACTTCATGGCCTTTTCCTGCAAGTTCTGATTTAAGCATTTCTGCAATTGATTCTGTGTTTCCTGTTTCTGATCCGTATACAATTTTAATTTTACTCATACAAAAAATTCCTAACTATTTAGATTGTTGTTTTTCTTTTTTGTGGATTGTGCATCCACAATTACCTGAACAGCCAGTGCAACCTGCACAAGGTTTTTTCTTAAGCTTCAATTCTTCATTTTTTGTTTTATCATAACTTACGGGATTATGTTGACTCATAGGTCCTCCTAAAATGTTAAATTGCTCTTAGATAGTTAGTGCTCTCTAACTAGAGTTAGATTAGACTAACTAAAAACATATGTCAACAGTTTTTTCTCTATAAGCTTAAAAAACAATTCTATTTTTGTTTTTCAAATTTACATTGTGCATGGTATTATTTCAATGATTTAGATTTTTTATCTTATTTGGTTAAATGCTATAACTAGAAATTTTCTAATAAATATAAATTGCTACACTATGGTTTAGGTCTTGTTAGGTAAAGAATAAGCCACAAAACAAGATCAACGCATACAATACCAAGAATTATAGTAAAATCTACTATGCTAGCAAGTAAGCCTAAACCTAGTGATGTTGTTTGCATACCAATATCAGAAAAACCATCAACACCAGCAGAAAGTGAATGTTTTTGCCAAAAATAAAAAGGGATAGCAATAACATTGAAAACAAGAAGTAAATATTTGATACATTTATTAAAAAAAGAAGGCTCTTTGAGAACAACACCACAATACACGCAATGATAATCAGTCGGTAGCGTAGTTTTCTTACAATTTTTGCATGTTCCAGTAGTCATAAAGCTTCTCCTTATTTAGTAAAAATTAGAAGAATGCCTTCATCTTGTCAAGAAATATTCATTTTTGAATTTATATCTACTGTTTTTCTGCTTGAATTCTTATTTGCAATATGCTTTAATTTGCTTGTATGAGATGAATTTTTCATTTTCACGTTTATACAAAATTTCAAAATCTCTAAAAGAATATTTCTCATATAAAGGAAAATTATGTCACTTGTTTCATTATCTGATCGTTGTTCAAAAGTAAGCCCATTTCTTGTGATGGAAATTTTAGCTGAAGCTCAAAAAATGCAAAAACAAGGCATTGATATTATTCACTTAGAAATTGGTGAACCAGATTTTGATACCCCCTCTTGCATAATCGAAAGTGGGCATAAAGCTTTAGATGAGGGGCATACACATTACACCCCTTCCACTGGAATTTTACCATTACGTGAAGCGATTGTAACACATTATAAAAATCAATATAATGTAGAGATTGATTCTGAACAAGTTCTTATATTTCCAGGAACTTCCCCTGCTATGCTCAATATTTTTGAAGCTTTGCTAAACCCAAATGATGAAGTGCTTATTTCTAACCCGTCGTACGCTTGTTATAGCAATTTTATTCGCTATGCAGGCGGAAAGGCTTGCGAATTGCTAACTTATGAAGAAGATGGATTTCAATTTCGTCCTGAAGCTCTTGCAAAAGCACTTACTTCATCAACAAAAGCAATAGTGATAAATTCGCCCACAAATCCAACAGGTATTGTTATGGAAGCAGAAAGGATGCAAGAACTTGTAAGGGTGCGTGATGATTTTGCAAAAGAAAATAATGGTATAGCTCCTATTATTATTTCTGATGAAATATACCATTGCTTAAATTATGGCGGAAATGATCACACAATTTTAGAATTTACAAAAAATGCTATTGTTTTAAATGGATTTTCAAAAGCTTATGCTATGACAGGTTGGCGCCTTGGCTATGCTATTGTTCCAAAAGAATATGTGCAAGCTTTTACAACGCTTCTGACAAATTTCTTTTTATCAATTAATGCAATGACACAATATGCAGGCATAACTGCCTTAGAAAAAGCTGAAAATGATGTGAAGCAAATGCGTGAAATTTATGATGAAAGACGTATTTATCTCTTAAAAGCTTTGCGTGAATTAGGTTTTCATATTCCCGTTGAACCACGTGGAGCATTTTATGTGTTGATTAATGCAAAACACTTAGCTAATAAATTCAATGGTTCATCAGTAAAATTAGCCTATGATATTTTAGAAAAAGCGCATGTTGCGCTTACTCCTGGCAGTGAATTTGGTTCACAAACAGAAGGCTATTTACGCCTTTCTTATGCTAATTCAATGGAAAATCTTCAAACAGCAATGCAAAGGTTAGCAAAATATATCAAAGAACAGTAAAAAAATATCAACTAATTTTTTTCTTTAAATAACCTTTTCTGTTTACAGTTTTCTTAAAAAACATAAAATCCTGCTACTTTGAAAATAGCAGGATTTTTATTTATGGTATTTTGATTTATTTAGAATTTTTTAATTTCATCTATGAGCGGCAAACTTTCATCATATTCATAGGCTGAAATAGCTTCTTTTATTCGTGTAAGTAAAGCAAGAATTTCATCGCCCCAATCATAAGAAAGTAATTCAGCAAGAACGCTTTCAATCTTATTAATATCTACAAAATCAATAGCTTCAGATAATTCTTCTAATTTTGAATGAAGCAAAGTTTTATCAGCTTTTTCTTTTTTCTCTTCCTCAACTGGCTGGAATGATTGAATTGCTTTATATAAATTTTCAAGAACTTGGAAGAAATCTTCTAAAAATTCATCTGTATGTTGATCAATATAAATCCAATCGCTTTTCATTGCAGCTTCTTCAAGTTGTGAAGCCAATTTTGAAAGAGCTAATGCACCAATTGATGCTGAAGCACTTTTTATTGCATGCACTTCAATTTTGAATGCTTGTAAATCTCTTGCCTTATAATTATTTGAAATTGTAGCATGTTTTTTTAATCCATCGGAGTAATAAATTCTAACAATATCAAGATAATTTTCTAAAGAACCACCAAGAGCACGCAGACCATATTGCACATCAATATTTGGAATTTCTAAATGAACTTCATCCTCTTGATTATTCTGTGAGTTCTCACTCTCAGTTTTTTCATCAAGCATTTTAATTTTTTCTTTCGGCAACCATTGAAGAAGAGCCTCATTTAATCTTTTTACTTCAATTGGTTTTGCAAGAAAATCATTCATACCTTCTTGAATAAATAATGATTTTGTTCCCACAATTGCATTTGCAGTAAGCGCAATAATTGGTAGATTTTGGTAATATTCTTCTTTTATGCTTCTTATTGCAATTGTAGCATCGATACCGTCCATTTCAGGCATCATATGATCCATAAACACTAAATCATACACATTACTTTTAATTTTTGCTACAGCTTCAACACCATTCATTGCAGTGCTAATTTGAAATTCATAAGGGCGCATAAGTTCAGAAGCAACTTTCAAGTTTACTGGATTATCATCAACAAGCAATATTTTTGCTGTTGGCGCAATAAAATTGAATGACTTTACACCAAATTCCATTAAATCAATAGTATTGTTTAATGTATTTGCAATCTGTAAACAGTTCACAGGCAAAGTAATAGTATAGATATCATCATCATTTATTTTTGTATAATTGCCTTCAGCAAGCAAAACAATACGCGAATTAAGCCCTTGTTTTTCTTTGAGTTGTTGTATTTTTGCTAAATGGAGAGTTGGCACAAAAATATAGTCATATTCACTATCATTTAGGCGTTCATAAAGTTCTGAATGATTTGTGCAAAGCGTGCAATCTGAGCCAAGGTTTTCAATTGCTTCTGAAATTGATGAAATATAAGGTTGGCGTGATTCATATAAAAGCACACTTTTCTTTTCTTCAACTTTTGCAAATGGAACATATTCACGAGTTTTTTGAGGAATTCTAATGGTAAAGCGTGAACCTTCCCCATAAACAGATTGCGCATTAATAGAACCATGCATCATTTCGCAAAGCTTTTTAGATATGGCTAAACCAAGGCCAGTGCCTTCAATATTTCTATTTTTAGTTGTGTTAACACGTTCAAATTCTTCAAAAAGCTTATTCATATCTTCTTCTTTAATACCCATACCAGTATCAAAAACTTCAAAATTTAGAAAAGCTTCTTTTTCATTATACTTACCAGTAATTCTAAGCCCTACATGCCCACTTGGTGTAAATTTAATTGCATTATTGATAAGATTGATTAAAATTTGCTTTAATCTAATTTCATCACCAAATAATTTTGCTGGCAAAGTTGAGTCTATATAAGTATAGAATAACAATGGCTTATCTTCTAAGCGCATACGTGCAACATTAATAATATCATGCACTAATGATGTGAGTGAATATTCAGTTTCAACAATATCAAGCTTGCCAGATTCAATTTTAGAAATATCTAAAATATCATTGATAATAGTAAGCAAACTTACACTCGCAGCTTTTATACCATTGGCATATTCAATAATTTCACTTTCATTAGTTTTACGTAAAATAATTTCTGACATACCTGAAATTGCATTCATAGGTGTGCGAATTTCATGGCTCATATTTGCAAGAAAGTTTGATTTTGCTTGCGAGCTCATAATAGCTACTTCATGTGCCAAACGCAGTTCTTCATCAACTTCAGCTTTTTGAATAATGTTTGCAAACAAAGGCCCGCTCAATTTAAGCATATTTTCTTCAATATCAGTAAACAATCTTTGACGAGTTCTACTTGTAATTGCGATAAATCCCCACGCCTTACCATTAAGATAGATAGGTGTAAGCAAGAAAGATTTTATGCTCAAAAAATGCATAAAAAACTGTTCCATGCGTGAAAGATCTTTCGACATTACATTCAAAGTTTTATCTTCTTGCACAGCCTTGAAGATAGTTGAAAAATGTGTTTGATAGTCTATGCATTCATAAATATCATAATTCGTGAAAGAATCTTCATAAAATTCTTCTTTTTGAAAAGTTGAAAAACGGTTATGCGAAAGTTTAGCCACATCAAAAGTTTCAAAAGCTTCAATAATTTGTTCTTTACTTACATAAAAATCATAATCCCACTGATAAGCTGCATAACAACAAGGCCTACCATCAACTTCTTTATTTCGCCAAATTGCTATATTATTATCATCTAGAGATTTTTCTAGGTAGTGAACAGCATTAGTAATTTCTTTATCAAGATGTTCATAGGAAGACAAAGAAAGAAGATTTTGTGAAACAGTGTTTACCGCCAAAAGCATTTTGTCATGCTTTATGAGCGATTGCGTGCGCAATTCAATTTGCTTTTCAAGATGGGTTTGATATTCTTCAAGTTGGCTAAGTGCGTCTTCAAGATTATCTTGCGAGCGCTTTAAGGTATCAATATTAAGATGTCCACCAATAAGACGTGTTGGTTTTCCATTTTTATCTCTTTCGATAATTTTTCCTATATCTTTTGTCCAGATATAGTGCCCGTCTTTATGCTGTAAACGCACTTCGCATTCAAAAGAGTCAGTTATTCCTTCAATATAGGCAAAAAGTTTTTCTGAAAGCTCTTCACGGTCATCAGGGTGTGTAAGATGCCTAAATTCTTCAATTGAAGCAGTAAATGCTTCACCAGGGTAACCGATAAGCGACATGTATTCAGCATTATAGCGAATTGTATTATCAAGCAAATCCCAATCCCAAGTACCAAAACCTGAAATACCAATAATAATATCAAGAAGATTTGTTCTTTCTGATAAAGAGAGTTCTGCTTCTTTGATGTGTGCAATATCTTGTAAAATTCCGCTCAGAACAAGAGGTTGCCCATTTTTATCATAAGAAGTTACACGCCCTTTATCCTGTGCCCAAGTAATAGAGCCATCTTTTTTTATAAGGCGAAATTCAACAGAATAATATTCAGTTTTTCCTTCTATATGATTGTTTATTGCTGCCCAAACATCGTCAATATCTTCAGGGTGTATTAATGCTTCCCATGACTTTATATGCGAATCAAGCTCTTCAATAGGATACCCTGATATATCAGACCACTCATGACTGAAATAAAGTTCGCCAGAGTCAAGATACCAAATCCAAGTACCTACTTTTGTGAGTGATAATAGTTCTAAAACCTGTGAATTTGAAAATAAGTCGGTTGCACTCTTCATACACATAAACCTCTATATAACTATAAATAATAGAAAGTAAAAGTATAATTACCCTTGCAAATCATTCGCATAATTTAAGCTAATTTCTTTGAATGTGTCTGCTACATCCAAAAACACATTTACAAGCTTAGGGTCAAAATGTTTTCCACTGTCGTTTTTAATAATTGCAACAGCTTCATCATGCGGCATTGGTTTTTTGTATGGTCTTTCAGAAATAAGGGCATCATACACATCAACAATTGCCATCATGCGACCAGAAATAGGGATATTTTCACCACTTAGCTTATTTGGATAGCCAGTGCCATTCCATTTCTCATGATGGGAATTTGCAAATTCAGCAGCAACTGATAAGAATTCAGCATCTTGAATATCTGCCATTGCAGAACGAATTGCATTAGCGCCAATAGCAGTATGTTCTTGCATGATAAGGAATTCAACCTCAGTCAACCTGCCATCTTTTAATAAGATGCTGTCAGGAATAGAGATTTTACCCACATCATGCATTTGTGAAGCATGAGCATAGAGTTCAATATCTATATTTTTAAATTCTTCTGCATAAATGCCTTTTTCAAGAATTTTTTGCATAAGCACTTTTAGGAAATTTCTTGTGCGCACTAAATGCCCGCCCGTACTTCCATCACGCTTTTCAACCATGTCAGCAAGGCCATGCACAACTGCATATTGTAATTGCGTGATAACTTGGGTTTTTTCGCGCACCATACCTTCAAGGTTTGTAGAATAATTTTGCAATTCGAGTTGTTGATGTGCAAGTTTTAGATGAAGCTCAACCCTTTTCAAAAGTAAAGGAAAAGAAAATGGTTTTGCAATATAGTCAACAGCACCTAAATTAAGTCCTTCAAATTCACTATATGCATCATCTTTTGCTGTGAGAAAAATTACAGGAATTTCAGAAATTGGCGCAGGCAGTTTTTTAATTTCTTGAATAACGCTAAAACCATCCATTTCAGGCATTTCAACGTCAAGCAAGATTAGATCTGGGCTAACACGCTCTAAAACTTTTAAAGCTTTTTCACCACTTGGTAATAAAACAAGATCATAACTTTCTTCTAGTGCTTTGCGAACAATATTAAGGTTTGTAACATTATCGTCAACTACTAAAATTTTTGCTTTTTTTATTTCTGACATCTACTCTAATCGCTATTTTAAATTTATTTTTTATATACATATAAACCTTTTTTATATGAATGTCAACAAAATAAGACACATAGTCTTAAAAGGATTAGCAATAAACAAGATGTAAGCAAGTAATTATCTATTTTTATTGAATAAGTAGATTTTTTCTACAAATTATTTTTTTCATTTATTCTTTTCACAGAAAATTTTAAAGCAAGATAATGTACATTTTTTGGGCTATATTAAATTTTATAAAAAAAGAAGAATTTATAATTCTCATTATTATAATTTTCTTATTATTCAAGAAAAAAAAGAAATCTTAAATGATTTTATGTTCACCTGAATTAATTGTAAACATTTTCTCTCAATCTAATGCAAAAGTATAAAAAATATCTAATTAAGGTAAAATACGAGTATATAATATTTCTATGCAACAATAGGAAATAATTTTATCTTTTAAATTCCCATGGCGGTGTTGGGTTTTTATCTTTCCAGATGCCAAGCTTTTTATTTTTTGCCTTTTCTTCTAAATTTTCCCAATAATAACAAATTGATGCTTTGCAGTAACGAGGATAAAGCCAAACATTCCCCTCTTCTAATAAAAGCTGTTGGGCTGTTTCACCCTCGCCAACGTAGGCAATGCCCACATAACGGCCATAGGCATCAACATCCATAACTTCAATAGTATAGCTTTCATTCACTTTCAAAATTTCTTTGAGCTGATTTTCCGAAAAACTACTATTTATCTGCTTTCTTTCAGGTGCATCAATGCCGTATAAGCGAACTCTAATTGGCAAATTGTCATAACTTGCATGAAAAGAATCGCCATCTGAAATTTTCAAAATTTTCACCTCAATAAGATTTGTAGCGTCTGCATTCGTTGCACAAAGCAGGCTCATCATAAAAGTGCCAAATAAAATTTTTGACTTTAGATTTGTATATATTGCTTGTATTATTTGTAATTTCATATCTTGTCTTTCTCTCTCAATTTAACCTTTCACAATTATCTGACAGCGTTTTTTATATTTCTTCTTGCAAATTGTCAAATAAGAATAAGGGCTAATATATACATTTCAAAATTTTGAAGCGAAAGTATCTCCCTCATTCCCTTCTTTTACTCAAAAGAAATTGACTTTTATAGAGCTCTATGGCAATTATTTTTTTACAAAAAAAGGAATTTTTATGAATATTAGACAAGAAAATGAACATGATTACGGTGCAGTATATACCCTTATAACAGAAGCTTTTAAAGAAGCTGAACACAGCGATGGCAACGAGCAAAATTTAGTTGTTGCTTTACGCAAAAGCCCAGCATTCATTCCTGAACTTTCCTTAGTTGCTGAAATTGATAATAAAATTGTTGGGCATATTCTCTTCACAGAAGTAAAAGTAAATGAGCAGACAGCGCTTGCTCTTGCGCCTTTATCAGTATCTCCAACTTTTCAAAAGCAAGGTATTGGACAAGCTTTAATGGCAGAAGGCCATAGAAAAGCCAAAGAATTAGGGTATAGTTTTTCTATTGTTTTAGGCAGTGAATTGTACTATCCAAAAGCTGGATATCTTCCTGCTGAAAACTTCGGAATCAAAGCTCCTTTTGAAGTGCCTAGCGCAAATTTCATGGCAATAAATCTCACAAATGAACAGGCAAAATTAGAAGGCACTGTTCAATATGCAAAAGAATTTGGCATTGAATAAAAAATCAAACAGCTACATTTAAATAAAAAAGAGAGGGAAAAAATCCTCTCTTTTTGAATTTAATAACTAAGTCAATGAGTTATTTCTTTTTTGGTGCATACAAAACAGCTTCAATTTCTACATCTAAATCAGCATACATTCCCGCGCAAGCAACAGTTAGTCGTGTTGGATAAGGCTTGTTAAAATGTGAACGATATTCAGCATCATATTCTGCAAAGTGTTTCATATCTGAAAGAAAAATCCTGCAATTTACAACATCATCCATTGTGCAACCAGCGTAACCAGCGATTGCTTTAATATTGTTCATAATGCATCTTGTTTGACTTGTGATGCTTTCTCTATCAAGTTCTTCAGTTTCATAGTTGTATGCTACTTGCCCAGAAATATACACAAAATCGCCCACACGTAACGCTTCTGAATATGAATCATCGCCCAGCATTGCTTCAGGTAATTGAATTGCTTCTCTCATATTTATTCCTTTATTTCCTTATTTTATTTTTATAAATTTTTAGAAATTTTTCTTCACAGTAACACGGAATTTTCACTGCCTCAAGTTTTACAAGCGGACAAAAATAAAACCTATAATCAGTTGAAATTATATTATTTTTTTAATTTTTCATTCAAAAACTCAGCCATATGCAAAACTTTAATTGGCTTATTAGCTTTTTTCACACCGCCCCGCAATTGCATAACACAGCCTGGGCAATCAGCGATATAATACTCTGCTCCGCTTCCTTCAATTGATTGAAGTTTTTTCTCTAAAATTTTTGCAGAAATTTCAGGGAATTTTACTGAATAGGAGCCACCAAAACCACAGCAAAGTTCTTCTTCATCAGTTTTTATATATTCGCCAGCATAAGAAAGAAGTGCTCTTGGTTCATCTTTCACGCCTAAACCTCTGCATAAGTGACAAGAAGCATGATAAGCTACTTTATCTTCTTGATTTTCTGAATTAAAATCTTCACCATTCAGTTTCAAGTATCGTGAAACAAAGGAAGAAAAATCAATAATTTTCTCTGAAAAAATTGAAATATCTTCTTTAGGATAGTTGGCTTGCAAAACATCTTTATATTGATGTTTTAGATAAGAAGCACAGGAAGAGCAAAGCGTTAGAATAAAATCATATTCATGTAAAATTGTAGACTTTTCCATACTTTCACTTGAGAAAGCATACATATTTTGCAAAGCAAGTTCTTTTGCAGTGTTTTTCTGTGCGAGCATAGTGAGTGGCAAACCGCAACAGTTCTGTTCAAGCGGAAATTCAACAGCTATATTTTTTGCATATAAAATTTCAAGGCATGCATCTAACTGCTCAGGATAGATAAAATCTATCGCACAACCACTAAAAAGCGCAACTTTATATTGAGGATTTTCCATTTCAACAAAAGCTTTCTTCCACTTCTCTTCCCATATTTCTCTAAAAGATTTTTCAGCAAGCATTGGCAGAGATTTAAACTTATGCTTTGAGAAGAAAAAATCTGGCAAATGTCTAATTTCTCTTGATTCTTTATTTACAAAAGGAGCTTGGGCAAATTTAGCATATTTCAATAAAGTGTGAAATAGTTTGCGATTTTTCATCACAGCGCCAATCAAATTCGCCTCTTTTGGGCTTCCAAATTCATCATCAAGGCGTGAGCGAATTTCACGAATAAGCTTTGGCAAATCAATATTACCAGCGCAAATATTCTTGCAAGATTCACAATTAATACAGTTCTGTGCAAGAAAACGTGCATTCTCTTTACCGTGAAAGAAATAAGTAAGAATAAGGCCAATTGCTCCAATATAAATATGCCCCATTTTATGCCCGCCTATCAAGCGATAAATAGGACAAACGTTTGCGCAAGCACCACAACGAACACAGCGAAATATTTGAGAAAAAAGTTCATCTTTCGCAATTTCACTTCTGCCATTATCTAGAAAAATAATATGAAGAATTTTCTTATTATCTGGATTATTTTTTGATTCACCAGCGCCTTTAATCCAATTAACATAAGCTGTAAGAAGTTGCCCTGTTGCATTTTTAGGTAAAACTTGCAAAACTTTCATTGCATCTTTCACAGTGGGAATGAGCTTATCTAAGCCAAGCAAAGCAACATGCACAGGCGGTAAAGTGGTTACAAGGCGTGCATTTCCTTCATTTGTAACGGTTGCAATTGCTCCATTTTGTGCAATGGCAAAGTTACCACCAGTTATGCCCATATCCGCATCTACAAAAACTTGGCGAAGCTTTTTTCTTGCAACTCCAACAAGTTTTGTAACATCATTCTCTTGCTTTACGCCTGTAACTTCACTAAAATTTTCTGCAACTTGATCACGTGAAAGATGAATGCTTGGCATTACCATATGCGATGGTTTTTCATTACGTAATTGAATAATCCATTCGCCTAAATCAGTTTCATCTACTTGAAATCCTTCAACTTCTAAATGATGATTCAATAAAGTTTCTTCAGTCGTCATTGATTTCGATTTTGCAATTGTCTTTACATTATTATCTTTCGCAATTTTTGCAATTAATTCATTTGCTTCTTTCGCATTTACAACTCTATGTACATATGCACCATTTTTTTCAGCAGCTTCTTTGAATTGTGCAAATAAAAGCTCAACATTTTTCACAGCATAATCTTTAAAATCAGCAACTTGCGCAATGATTTCATGCTCGTCAACTTCTGCAAAAGCGTTTGCCCTACTTTTTCTATATGCAACAGCAAAAGTATCAAGCGTTTGTTTGAGAAATTCGTCTTCAAGACTTTTATTAATTTCTTTTTTATAAGTTGGGAGATTTATATTTTTTTTATCTTTCATACTATTACTCTAAACTGCTAAATTATCAAGTA
>CAYJIN010000015.1:26870-37252 GCA_964370245.1 uncultured Desulfovibrionaceae bacterium | reverse complement strand
CCAACACGAACTGGTTTTGCTTCGCCAACTGAGAAAGCAGGGAAGTTATAGTGAAGCATGAAATCTTTGAAATAATCGCCATTTAAGCCATCAAGACGCATTTCATCAGAAGTTGAACCTAAAGTTGTTGTTACTAATGATTTTGTTTCGCCACGTGCAAAAAGAACTGAACCATGAGCCATAGGAAGAACTGAAGTTTCAATTTCAATAGGACGAACAGTTTTTGTATCACGTTTATCAATACGTGTACCTTCTTTTTGAATGCGTGCACGAACTAATTTCTTTTCAAGGCTATCTAAAACTTCGCCAATTGATTTGAGAGCTTCATCATTTTCAGCCCAAACAGGATCAGCTAAAATCTTTTCTTTAACAGCAACTTTCACAGCTTTTCTTGCGTCTTTTCTTTCCATTTTTTCAGGCACGCGTAAAGCTGCTTCCATGCCAGCTTCTAAAGCTAATTTTTCAACAAAATCAAGTAAAGCTTGATCTTTTTCTTTAGGAGTGAACACTGTTTTTTCTTTACCCATCAAAGCAACTAACTCTTCTTGAGCAGTGATAAGTGGTTGAATTTCTTTATGGCCCCATTCTAAAGCTTGAATGATAACTTCTTCAGGTAAGAATTTAGCTTCACCTTCAACCATAACAACAGCGTCTTTAGAAGCTGCAAAAACGAAATCCATTTCACTTTCTTCTAATTGTTGGCGAGTTGGGTTAAGAACAAATTCACCATTGATGCGGCCTAAACGTGCACCAGCAATTGCGCCTTCAAAAGGAATGTTTGAAAGCATAACAGCACATGAAGCTGCTGTAATACACATTGTGTCAGGCAAGTTGATTTGATCTGCAGAGATTACGCTTGCAAGTACTTGAATTTCATTGTTATATCCTTTAGGGAATAAAGGACGGATAGGACGGTCAATAAGACGTGAAGTGAGAGTTTCTGCATCAGATGGTTTACCAATTTCACGGCGGAAATAGTTGCCAGGAATACGACCTGCTGCAAACATTTTTTCTGAATATTCAACTGTTAGAGGGAAGAAGTCTTTAGGAGTGTCTAAAACTGCTTCACAAACAGTTACTAATGCTACTGTGCCTTCACATTGAATCCAAACAGCGCCTGCTGCTTGTCTTGCTAATCTGCCAGTTTCAAGAATAACTTCTTTACCACCAACTTGACAGGTAACGCGTGTTCCATTTAATAAATTCATAATTTTCCTTTGTGTAAATATTTTTTATACTAAAGCATTACTTGAAATATTTTTTCAAAATAACCTTAAAAGTCAATGAGTTGAATTGAGCACAAGAATTGCAAAATAATTTTGACTAATAATAAAAAATATTCAGTTTGAAGGATAAAGCTTTTGCTTTATGCCTTGGTTTAAGAGGAGATTTCGGTAAAAATAACAAGAGAGCTTGCTACTTTTGCGAATTCTCCTCCTCTTTACTATTCATTGTAATAAAGTTGTATTGCTTTTCCTATTGATAATCAGCAAAATAAACAAGTGATTATAATAAAAATTGGAAGTGAGCAGAAGCCCACCTCCAATACAATTCAATTACTTACGCAAGCCTAACTTAGCGATAAGATCACGGTAACGTTGAACATCTGTATTTTTGAGATAGTTCAATAATTTACGGCGTTTACCAACTAATTTTAAAAGACCTGTACGTGAGTGAAAGTCTTTTTTGTGGGTTTTGAAGTGACCTGTTAAGTCTTCAATTCTTGCAGTTAATAATGCAACTTGTACTTCAGCTGAGCCAGTATCGCCTTCATGTTTAGCATGAGCGCTGATTACCGCTTTCTTTTGTTCTAAATCCATGACCACAGCAATTCCTCCTTCATGGGTTATGAGTTATGCCAAAGGCCTCTAAGTATTGTCCAAACTGGTTTTGCGTAACCTTCTTGATATTTTGCTTCCATTAAAGCTAAAGGCTTTTTATCTTTATCTTCAAAAAAGGCTCTTGATCCAAAATCAGCTTCAATAGCATAATTTCTTTTTTCAAGCTCTTCTTGTGGAATTGACTTACCGTAAAAAATTTCATCAGCAAGTTCTTCATCAAGGGTTACAACTGGCCAATCGAGAATGGAAGAAAGTGGTTTTACATGTTTTTTCAGTAATTCGTAATTATCTGCTAAATCATCTAAATTACACGCTTCTTCAATACCAAAAGGATGGCTGTAAATTCGAGTGAGCTTTGACAAAGTGGCACCACTACCAAGACGTGACCCCAAGCTGTGGGCCAGGGAACGTATGTAAGTGCCGCTTGAGCAGTCTACTCGAAATCGCATAAATGGAAAGTCAACCGATAGAATTTCCGCATGCGAAATTTTTATTTCTTTCACTTTTACAGGCACTTCCTTGCCTTCTCTTGCAAGCTTATACAATGATTTACCATTGTGTTTTGCAGCAGAAAAAGAGGGAACTATCTGTGAAGTGAGTGATTTCCAATATTCAACTTCTTTTTGTAAATCGTCTTCAGTAACAGAGGAATAATCATTAGTTTCAAGGATTTGCCCTTCAATGTCCCAAGTGTCTGTTACTTTGCCAAGCTCTAATTCACCTTCATAAGCTTTTTTACCACCTTCAAGAAGGTAATTTGAAAGCTTTGTTGCCTGTCCTAAGAGCACAAGCAAAACGCCAGTTGCCATAGGGTCAAGGGTGCCAGCATGGCCGATTTTCTTTTGGCCAAGCCTTTTTAACACTGTAAGAGCGTTAGCTGAGCTTCTGCCATTTGGCTTATCTATTACGATTACGCCATCTAGTTGATCCATATTATTGTTCATACAGTTGGCACTATTGCATATTTTCTATGAAGAGTCTAGCTTTTTTTTATTTAAAATAAAGCATTAAATCAGCAAGTTAGATTGTTTAGGAAAATTATTTGAACATAAATTATAGAATTTTTGAAAATATTAGTAAAAATAACATTTTTATTCTATTTTGTCTAATAAAATAACTATGCCCTAAAAAACTTTTAAAATAAAAAGGAAGCTTATTATTTTAAAATAAACTTCCTAATAAATTATGAAATAAGAAAAACTTATTTTGCTAATAATTCTTTATATGCTGCTGATGAAAGCATTTTAGCGAAATCATCAGGATTATTTGCTTTAACTTTTACAATCCAGCCTTTTTCATAGCAGTCTTGGTTTACAATTGTTGGTTCACTTTCAAGTTCTTCATTAAAAGCTATAACAACTCCATCAAAAGGCATGAAAAGTTTGTTTACTGATTTTACTGATTCAACTGTACCAAAATCGATGTTTTCATTAAAAGCATCGCCTTCACTTGGCATTTCAATGTAAACAATTTCGCCTAGTTGATCTTGTGCAAAATCAGAAATACCTAAAATAAAGTTATCGCCATCTTGCTTTGCCCAAATGTGTTCACTTGTGTACGATCTGTCTTGTGGTAAATTGAGTTCGTCTAAAGCTTTCATGTTTTTCTCCTTGACTTTTAATCAATTTTTATAGTTAGTTAGATTGAGTATTTACCCAATTATGTGCAAGTTCAAATACGCCTTCAGCTAAAGTTGGATGTGCGTGAATTGTGTGTGCTACATCATAAGCTGTTGCACCAAGCTGAATTGCAAGAGCTGCTTCTGCAATTAAATCAGTGGCATGTGCGCCAGCTATATGACAACCAAGGATTTTGGCAGTTGATTTCTCAATAACAAATTTAAAGCAACCAGGAAGTTCACCCATTGCTTGTGCTTTGCCAAGTTCACGGAATTGGAAAACAGGGCACTCAACTTCAATATTTCTTTCTTTTGCTTGTGCTTCTGATATACCAACTGAAGCAATTTCAGGTGAAGTGAATATAGCAGAAGGAACAACATCATAATTAGCTGATTTTTTTGTGTTATCCATTATATTTTCAATAATTTGATTGCCTTCAGCTGATGCCATATGCGCAAGCATGATTTTAGAAGGCCCTAAAATATCGCCAATAGCATAAATATTCTCTACAGAAGTTTCATAATATTCGTTGGTTACAATCCAACCACGAGCATCAGTTTCAACGCCAACTTCGGCTAAACCAAGGCCTTCAGTGTTTGGCATGCGGCCGGCAGCAACAACAAGAACATCGGCTTCTAAAACGCTTTCTTTTTTGGCGGATTCAGGTAAATCACTAAGGAAAGGTGAAGGGGATAAAGTTGCTTGAACTTTATCATTCTCAATTGTGCAAGAAGATACAATTTTGCAAAGCTCTTGACTTATTTTTGCTTTTTTCATTTCACGTTGGAGAAGTTTTGACATTTCTTCATCAACAGATGGAACAGGAAGAAGACGAGTCAAACCTTCAACAATAGTAACCTTTGAACCAAAAGTATTATAAATTCCAGCGAGTTCTGAACCAATTACACCGCCACCAACTATAATCATGCTTTCAGGAACATATTGTAATTCAAGCGCATCATCAGAGGATAAAATATGTTTGTGGTCAATAGGAAGAGCAGGCAGTTCAAGACTTTTAGAGCCTGTTGCAATAATGATTTTATCGCTTTCAACTTCAGTAATTTCATTATTTGCATTTGTTACTTTTACCAAATTTGCGCTGATGATTTGCCCTTTACCTTGAAGAATTGTAATTTTCAAATTCTTACAAGATTTTTCAATACCACCACGCAGAATTTCAGAAACTTTTGATTTTCTTTGTGTAATTGCAGGCATATCTGCTTTGGCTTCACCAAGGCCAGTAATTCCAAAGCTTGCAAGATTGTGTGCTTTTTCTAAAACTTCTGCAGAAGATTTGAGCGTTTTTGTTGGTATACAACCATAATTTAAGCAAGTTCCGCCAAGATAATCTTCTTCAATCAGTGTTACTTCTGCATTTTTACGAGCTGCAGCAAAAGCTGCTATATAGCCACCAGGGCCTGCTCCAATAATTGTAATTTTCATAACGATTCCCACCTTCTATAGAATGTTTTAAAATCTTTGAATTATAAAAATAAAAGAATTAAGGTTTTTTAGTTTATTGAGAAAACAGTATAGCAAAAAAATCACAAGAAGCTATAATTTTATGTTTTTGCTTCATTTGAACTGTTTTTTAGGAAGATTTTAAAGAGATAATACCTTTGTCAATCGTATAAAGTGTTGATTGCTGAACGTTTTCTTGGAGTATTGTCGCAATATGCGGGTGACAAGTGAAAAATAGAACTTGATGCTCGTTTTCCATTTCTTCTTTGCTATTTGAATTTATAAGTGTTGCTAAAGTTTTAGCAGTTTGTGTTGAACGTGTAGTATCAAAATTTACTAAAATATCATCCATAATAAGCGGTAACGATTCTTTATATTTCGCTGAATTTTTAATGTATGCTAGACGTAACGAAAGGTAAAGCTGCTCACGAGTGCCTTGACTTAACTTATCAGGAGTGAGAGGCGCACCAATTTTAGGGTTAATTTTTAATGTATTATCTTCAATTGAAGAAGTGATATTCACCCATTTTCCATCAGTAATATGTGAGAAAATTTCTGATGCAGTTTTTATAAGTTCAGGTTGTCTTTCCTCCTCAAATTTGTGTTTTGCTTTTTGGATAAAAGATTTTGCTAATGCATACGAAAGATAATTTTCTAAAGTATTTGCATTTTTTTCTTCAATATTTGTTTTTTCTTGTAATAAATCAGATAATTCAGTAGAAGCTTCCACTTCTTTGATAAAGGCTTTTATTTCTGCAAATTTTGTTGCTAGTTCATCAAGCTCTTGATTTATTTCTAATTGTTCCTCATTGTTTTTATTTTGTAATTGTAATAATTGTTCAAGGCTATTGCTTTCTAATTCTTTGAGGAAATTATCAAGTCCTTTTTGTGAAGCTATAAATGATAGCGTATCAATTAAATTTAATTCTGATTTTTTGAGTGATTGATATTCTTCAAAGTTTTTAGAAAATTCTTTAAATTCACTGTATGATGAAACTTCTGCCTTTTCAACTATTTTTAAAATTTCCTTTTCATTATTATCTTTTTCATTCTGTAATTGATTTATTTCAAATTCTAGTTCATTGATTTGCTCTTCAATACTCAATTTAGAAGCGAAAATTTCTTTAGCTTTATCAGCCTCAGAGTAAAGAATATCTAATGTAGCTAAATAGTCAGGCTGTCTATCAAGCCTTAGAAGAGGATCACGTTGTAGTGCAGATAGTAAGTTTTTCATTGGAATTTCAAGGCGTTCAAGTTCGTTTATATGAATTTGTAAATCATTTCTCAGTGTAACAAGACTTGCTTGAGTAGCACGACATTTTTCAATATGATTCAAGAGAGTTATCGTGGCTTCTGGAGATAGGTTAGTTTCAAGATCTTGTATTTTTAGATATTCTTTCCATGCGCTTTGATAGATTGCAAGTTTTTCCTCTGCATGATTTTTCTTTTCTTCACAAAGATTAAAAGCTGAAATAATATTTTTTTCTTTTTTTACTAAAACTGTTAAGTTTTCAGCTAGTTGTTCTTTCCTTTCGTTGATTTTATCGTTTTCATAGGCATTATCTAAAATTTCTTGCACTTTTTTAATAATGTTATTTACCGAAGAAGTGTTTTCATTAATACTTTCTTCTGAACTTGGGAAAGATGATGGTATTTCGATATGCAATTCTCTAAATATTTTTATAGTTGTATTATAAAGGTTTTGATTTGCATTTTTAAGTGTTTCAATTTCTTCAGCTTGCTGGCTAAGATTTTGCTTTACTATTAGAATTTTATCAATTCTAGCAAAATAAGCTTCAGCACCTTCAGGAGAAGGAATATCTGAAACAGAAAGATTTATAAAATGTTGCTGCCATTCACGGCGATAATTTTGTGTTTTATTTTCAGCATTTTGATAAAGAAGAAATTCGTGGTGAAGCTCATTTGCGGCTTTTTCAAGTTCAAGTTCAAGAGTTGAAGTTTCTTTAATCAATTTCTCATTATTAATAAGTTGCACTTGTTCTTCTTCAAGAATTAATTCAAGATTTTCAATTTCAGTAACATCTGTAATTTCATGGATATTTTTATTCATAAAACTTTCAAGTTCTAAAAAGTGTGCAAGACTTTGCGCTTCTTCTTGATTTTTTTTGATTTTATTATAAATACTTGTTTTTCTTGCTTCAATTTGCGCAAGCATTTTGAGTTTTTTTTGTCTATCTGGGCTATACATTGGTATATTTAGATAAATACTTGTAAAACCAAGAAGAAATAATAAAAATGCAAAAGGTGAATGATTTATATATGTACTTGGAAGTTCAAGAGCTTCTGGCATAAGCGATTGTAAAAATTGTTGATTTGCTAACATAGAAATATCAATTTCTTTTACATTATAAAGAAGACCTGATACAAGCAAAACTGTTCCCATAAGAAAAGTGCATATTCCAAGTAATAGAATAAGAATATTTGTTGTTTTTATAGGTAGTTGAACGTAGATTTCATTGTATTGCTCTTCTAATTCAATATAGCGGTCAAGCTCTTGCCCTTGCATTTGTATAAGGGCTTTAATACGTTGGATAGCATTACGTTTTTTATAAATTGATGATCTTTGTAAATGCAGATGTTTTTGACTTTCACGGCTAACTTGCTCATGTTGTTCTTCAAGTTTATCAAAATCTTTTTTACTTTGAAGATATATTTGCTTAGTTTGCTTTGCAATTTGTTCTTGTTCGATAATTTCTTTTGCTAATTTAAGTGATTTTTCTTGAGCATTAGCAAGTTCAGAAAGGATTTCATCACTTGCTGTAATTTTAAATGAAAGTTGGTTTATTGAACGAGTAAACTCATTCTTAGCTCTTTCTAAGTGTAGAAGTTTTTCTGGCAAAAATTCAATAGCATCTTGTGTGCGTTGCAAAACCTTAGCAAGCTCATTTCTTGCACTTAATGGAATTCCATTATCAGTATTTGGAAGAGCTTCTAATGTTTCTTGCAAATGTTCAGATTCACTTCTAACCATTTGTTTTTCTTGTGTTAGATGATCATATGTTTGCTGGTGAGTTTTTAAATCATCGCTTGCAGAATTTATATTTATTTTATGCGTTTCAATTTCTTTATGCACAGCCAAAGAGCAATCAATAGATTGTATTTTTTCTTCACTCCATCCATTGCCTAAGTTTTTGATTTGCTTATGAAATTCATCTTCCGTTCTTTGTATTGTCTCTTTGACATAAGGAAGCTGAATAAAAGAATTTCTATAGGAAGTTTTATATTCAATAAGATGTTTTATTTGATCAAGATTATTTATAAGGCTTTGATTATATTCTTTTCTTTCTAGAGAATTTTGTAAGTGCTCTTTTTTTGTCTGTAAAGAATTTATAGTTTTTTGGACTTGGTATTGATGGTTTTCATGATTATTAATAATATCAGAGGCATCTTTTGGAAAAAATTCAGAAAATGCAGGTATTCTTTCAATTTTCTTTTGTAAAAGGCAATAATCCTCATACAGTGGCCAAACATCAATTTTTTTCTTAATTTCAAGAGCTTCTTCTAATTTAAGATCTTTGATATTTTTAATTGAATCTAAAGCAGTTTGTGTTTTTTCAAAGTCATTATAATAAATATCAATTGATTTATTTTGTTCATTTAACTCTTGAATTCTAAAGTTTATTTCTTCAATTCTTTGTGCATTCTGTTTAAACAAATTTTTTAAGCTTTCATTTTTTACTAAACTTTTCGAGCTTTTAGAAGAAATAACTCCTTCAATTTGGGCAAGTGCTTTTTGAGGGGAATATAAGCCTAAGCCAAAAGAAGTTCCGTAAAGAACTGAGCGCACTTCATCTTCTTCAAGAGTATCAAGAGTTTGTAATTCGTTTAAGCTAAAACCGTAGAGCGAAGAATAAATATCTCTTGATGTTCCTGCTAACAAGCTTTCATAAAGTTTTGTTTGGATTAATGCGCCTTGTTCATCAAATAAGTTGAAATTTGCTCGCGTTCTTTCAAGTTTTAATTTGCCAGCATTTCTTGTATTAAGTTCAAGGATGCCGCCCATATTTGGATTTTTCTGGCTAAAAAGACCTTCACGTGCTTTTTTTGAACGTGCATGCGGGAAACCTGTGAGAAGAGTGCGGAAAAATTCAAGTGTTGTTGATTTTCCAGCTTCATTTTGACCTAAAAAAATCAATAATCCATTAGGTAGGGAATGGCTTTGTTTGGCTAAAATTCCAAATTCATATATATCAAATGCAGTTATTTTCATAATTTTATTCGTTTTCTAAGGTTTCAGCACAAATATATTGCGCTTTTTTAATGATATTTTGCAATGTGCTTACATCAGTAGGCATTGGAATGTATTTTTTATGCTGTTTTAGGATTGGAGAATCGTGATACATTGCTTGTAAAGCGAGAAATGCACTAGAATCTTCTTCAATGAAATCGCGTTTGTTTACATCTTCGTCTTGCCTAATATTTGAATGAATAGAAGAGAGCAAAGCTTGCCCTTCGCGGAGAACTTGCGCAAGAAAATCATCATTTTCTATTAAAACATCAATATTTTTTTCTTGTAATGCTTCGGTTGTTGCTACTTCAATTTCTTTTACAAAAATTGCAGGTCTAAAAGTTTGAGTTTGCTCGTTTAAACTATCAATGAGTTCTTGAATAGTATAGATATTTCTTAGTTTTTTATTAAGAATAGTATCTTTTATAAGAATGATTTTTACAATTGCTTGCTTTGTGCACGGCGGAAGAGTTGAAGCAAATTCCGCTAACTCATCGTGTAAGGCTGATTGTAATGTAACAATATCTTGGAAAATATCAGTTTTATTTTTATAGTAGTCAAATTCATTTTCACTGTTTTCATCAAGATTGACTTCGTTTTGTAAATATTTTGGGTTATCCATCTCAAATTCAATTTTTTTCCAAAATAAAGGCGCTAAGGCATGAAAAGAACTTTGAATATTTGCTTGTTTTGAGTTTTCAGCACGAGTCATTTCAACAAGAACAGCTCCGTGTGCTTCTTCTTCATTGATGTGAGCACCCTGCAATGCACCTGGGAAAACAATGAGTGGATTTGTTTCAACTATCTGATATTTATGGATATGCCCTAATGCCCAATAGTGAGGATTTTTTTCTTTCAAATCCGCAATAGTGCAAGGCGCATAAATTGATTCACCATCACTTTTCATAAGTGAGGTGTGAAGCATGCAGATGTGAAAAGCATCTTCTTTCATTTTTTCTGTAATATTAGGAAATAATTGTGAAAGATTTTTAGTTTCTTTTTTTGAAGCATGGCTAATACCATGAATATAGGCTATAACTTCACCATCTTTTTCAAGTGGAATTGTTTGAACTTCATCTGAAAAAATATAAACATTTTGTGGCATTACTAAAGATTGAAAATTATGATCAAGCGGATCATGGTTGCCATGTGTAATAAATACTTTAATATTTTCTTCACAAAGCTTTTCACACATATTTTTCATTTGAAGTC
>CAYJIN010000015.1:14218-26770 GCA_964370245.1 uncultured Desulfovibrionaceae bacterium | reverse complement strand
TACTCGTGAACCTGTGAACAATGCTTTAGCGAACGCCGCAAAAACCACGCTTTTTTTGCAATGAGGTTTTGTGTGCAACGCGCCAAAACTATACTCGTGAACCTGTGAACAATGCTTTAGCGAACGCCGCAAAAACCACGCTTTTTGCAAGTGAGGTTTTGTGTGCAACGCACCAAAACTATACTATTAATAAAAAAGGCTCATAGGATTTTACGCCAGTGAGCCTTATTTGATTGTAAAATAAACAGTAAAGTTATTTTATTACATAAACACAGCTTTTGCAATAAATAATATTACTAAAATAATAGCTAAAGGTGTTACTTCTTGTGTTCTTTTAGTTGCAATAGCTAAGATAACAAAGCTTGTTAAACCAAAAACAATACCTTCTGAAATGCTGTAAGAAAACGGCATCATGATAATAGCTAAAAATGCTGGAATTGCTTGAACATAATCGTTGAAATCAATATCAACAACAGTTGAAACCATGAATAAGCCAACAATAATAAGAGCAGGTGCAGTTGCAGCGCCAGGGATAAGTAAGAAAATTGGTGAAATAAATAATGCAATAATAAAGAGAACAGCCACTGTAACAGCAGTTAAACCAGTTCTTCCGCCTTCAGCAACACCAGAAGCACTTTCAACAAAAGCTGTTACTGTTGATGTTCCCATTACAGCACCAACGGTTGTTCCGATTGCATCAGACATGAATGCGCGTTTTGCACTTGGTAATCTTCCTTTTTTGTCAAGTAAATTACCTTTTGTAGCAACACCGATAAGAGCGCCAACTGTGTCGAATAAGTCAACAAAAAGAAAAGTTACAAGAATAACAAACATATCAACAGTAAAAACATTATGCCATTCAAATTGCCAGAAAGTTGCAGCAGGGGAAGGGAATGAGATAAACTGTGATGGGTTAATATTTGCAAGATTTGTTACACCAAGAGGAATACCTATAATAGTTGTGAGCAAAATACCAAGAAGTAAAGCACCAACAACTTTATAAGCCATAAGAACGGAAATGAGTAATAAACCAATGATTGCAAGTAATGTGTTTGGCGCTGTAAGATTGCCTAAAGTAACGAGAGTTGCTTCTTCATTTACAACAATACCCGCTGATTGTAAGCCGATAAATGTAATAAATAAACCAATACCCGCTGAAATAGCAATTTTTAATGATTGTGGAATTGAGTTTAGAATTGCTTCACGTAAATTTGTAAGTGTAAGCACACAGAAGATAAGACCTTCTAAGAAAACTGCAGTAAGGGCGAACTGCCAAGTATAGCCAAGTTTCAATACAACAACAAAAGCAAAGAAAGCATTAAGACCCATGCCAGGTGCTAAAGCAATAGGTAAATTAGCATAAAGACCCATTACCAATGTGCCGATTGCAGCACTTATTGCAGTTGCAGCAAAAACGGAGCTAATGTCCATTCCCGCAGCACTTAAAATGCTAGGGTTTACAGCGAGAATATACGCCATAGTCATAAAAGTTGTAAGGCCAGCAACAACCTCAGTTTTCACATCAGTATTGTGCTCTTTTAGTTTGAAAAGTTTTTCAAGCATCTACTCATTCTCCATCAAATAGAATAATTATTTTTACTTAGCGTTTCATACCTTAATAAAGTGCTTTTGAAAAGCATTTTCTTGTAAATTATTAAATAATGCATAAGGGTTTATAATTAAAATAAAAAAGAGAAAAGCAAAAATAAAAATTTTGCCTTTCTCAATGAATTTTCTTCACAAATGTAAAAAAAATGTTGTCTATTTAATAATTTCTCCTTTTTCTAGTAAAATCTTATAATCGGGGTCATCAATTGTAATAATGGATTTTAGTTTGTTGTTTAGAAAACCTTTATCGTTTATTTCAGAGTCAACAACTATTGGAAATATATATCCATTAATGTCATTAAGACTTGTAAGTTTTCTTGCTTGCATGGCACTTTCGCTGAAATCTTTTGGGCTAATGCCCCAATTTGCTTCAACAAGAGCTCTTAGTTGGCTTTTTGAAATTTCAATTGCTTTTTGATGACCTTTTGAATTGCCACCACAAATATTAAAGTTATGAAAAAAATAGGTGTTTTTATAACTTCCTTTTATCACTTGCAGCTTTACACAAAGTTGTTCTAAGCCTGTGTTTCTTTTTGTTAATTCAACGCTTGAACCAATGCTTTCTTCATTTGGAAATACAATTGAGAGTTTCACAAAGATTTTAGATAATGTTGGAATAAGGTGAATAGAAGTTGATTGATAATTTGCAGCATTGAGATCAAAATTCATGTTTTTCTCCTAAAAAACTTAAGTATTGAATAAGCCTTATTGTAAGACTTGTTTTGATAAAATAATTTATAAATTTTCATGTTTGGAATTATTTACATTCCTCAATATTAACATGGTATGATGTTTGAATTTCAAAAGCATCAAGGACGGATTTTTTGAAGTTTTTGTGTGCAAATGCAAGGAAATTATCTAAAACTTGTTTTGAATGATGTTTGTATTCACTTTTGAAAATTCTTGCAAATTCTTCATTTCCTAGAATTTCTTTGAGTTTAAAAACTTTTTCGTTGTCCCACTTAATGCTTTCTCTTGCTGAAACTTTCACGCTAAAAGGGGCAGTGCAATGAATGACAGCTGTTTTTTTATCATTTTCAAAAACTGCATAGCTTTTTATAACTTCATTGAGTTCTTTTAATCGTGTATCAATTTGTTCTTTTTCAACTTTTAAAGCAAATGCTTCTTCTATTGATGAATTTAATTTGAACATCGCAATGTTTTTGTTAGAATTTTGCGTTGATGTGCACGATGAAAGAGACTTTTCTTTTTTGTTAGTGTTTTGTGTTTTAGAAACGTATTGCATGAAAAACTCCTTTAATTTAAGTAAATTTATATTCTAAAAAATGAAGCTGAGAAGAAGTAAATTGATTAAAAGAGATAAGAAATTGAAATGAGAAATTATTTTTTTTAATAATCGACTTAAATTAAATAAGAACTTCTATATTGCTGTATAAATAAACCTCCTTTGGCAAAATGAATAAATTTATTATATGCGCTAATTTTGTAATGTGTTATTTATCAAATATAACAAATCAAGTCAAGTCAAATTTTAAAATTATAATCTAATAGTATGAAATATTGCTAATTATTGAGAATATATTATTTCTTAATAATAATTGACAAAGAAGTAAAATTTAGCAAAAATAATAAATTTTTCTTTTTAAATTTTCTAATTTGCATTTCTAGACTTTTTCTATTGATTCTTTTCAAAAAGTATGCCAAAGTGAAATTAATTGATTATAGGGAACATTGATTCAGTTTAACGCTTGGAATTGATTTTTTTATAAAACAGAATTTATCGTAGGAACTCGTATGGCTCTTGAACTTAGACAACAAATGAAAATGACACAACAACTTGTTATGACTCAGCAGTTACAACAAGCAATTAGTCTTTTGCAATTGTCACGCCTTGAGCTTATGGACACTATTTCGAATGAGCTTATCGAAAACCCTTTTCTAGAAGAAAATTTTGATGATTTTCCACAGCAAGAAGAAGATTTTCGCCCTGAAAAAGACAGCGATGAAACAGTTTATGATAAAGAAATTTCAAACACTGCCGACTGGGAAGATTACCTTGGCGATTTAGCGAGCACACCGCGTACGAGTAATTCAAGAGAATTTGAAATGGGTGACGAGCTTGCAACCTATGAATCACGCTATGCAACAAAAACCAGTTTAGAATCACATCTTATTTGGCAACTATATTTAGCAAATTTTTCTGATGCTGAACTTGAAATTGGTGAAGCAATTATTGGCAATCTTGACGAAAGAGGTTTTTTAGCTGCAAGCAATAATGATATTTTAGAACAACTTGGTTATCCGCCAACTGAACTTTATGATCCAACTAATGAGGAAATCATAAAAAAACATCAAAGTATTGATGTTGTATTAGATAAAATTCAAAATTTTGACCCTGTTGGTGTTGCAGCAAGAAGTGTTCAAGAATCTCTTTTTATTCAGATTAAGAATTTAAAATATGATAGAGATCCAATCTTAGTCGACCTTATTACTTTGCATCTTGAAGATTTAGAAGCAAAAAGATATAAGCCGTTAATGAAGAAATTTAAACTTGATGAAGAAGAGTTAGTTGAATATATTCAAATAATTCAATCGTTAAACCCTATGCCAGGTTCTAGTTATTCTGATTCTGAATCTTTTTATATTTCCCCAGATGCATATATTTATCAAATTGATGATGATTTTGTTATTATGCTCAATGAAGAGGGTATTCCTCAATTGCAAATTAATGAAATTTATGCACAAATGCCAATCACTAATGTTTCTGCTGAGCAAAAAGAGTTTTTAGTTGAAAAGCAAAAAGCAGCAACTTGGCTTATTAAAGCAGTTTTTCAAAGGCAAAAAACTTTATATAAGGTTTTAGAATCAATTGTTAAATATCAGCAAGCGTTCTTTAAAGATGGTCTTACGCAGCTAAAACCGCTTATTCTTAAAACAGTTGCGGAAGATATTAGTATGCATGAATCAACAATTTCACGTATTACTACCAATAAATATGTTGCAACACCACATGGAACTTTTGAAATTAAGTTCTTCTTTAATTCAGGTTTATCCTTGGATGATGGCAATGAAGTTGGTTCAGAATCAGTTAAAGCTGCTCTAAAAAAATATATTGCTGCGGAAGATCCAAAATCTCCTTTATCCGATGAAAAACTTTGTGAAATATTGAAAAATGAACTTGGTGTTGAAATGGCACGAAGAACTGTTGCAAAATATCGCACGGCGCTTAATATTCCATCTTCTTCAAAGCGTAAATCAATCTTCTAAGAAAATAAATTTATATAGAAATTTTTAGAGGGGAAAATTTTTCCTAGTAAAAAAAGAGAAATAACTTGTTTAAGGCTATACGTGTTTTTTTTCATTTTTCTTGCTTTCTAATGAGGAAAATTATGCCTGAATTTTCTATAAAAAGATGCCTGATTTTTGACAATATAAATTAAACATCCCTCTAATACACAATTGGCATAATCTTTGCAATGATTTAGTAAAAATGAAGATGATTTGACATCATTTTTATATTGAAGATTTTACCATGCTAATCAGTGAGGGAAGCCATGAAAAATATAGAATTAACTCAAAGAGATATCGTTTTAACAGCTGAAGATCAAAATGTAAATTCGCTTGTTTCAAATATTGAAATCAGCATGCCTACAGCAAGTCATGAAGATGATGTTAGAAATGAGTTAGCTGATGCTATTGGTGGCCTTGGTAAATCAATTCAGTTGCTAGTTCTTCTTTTAGATCAAAACGACATTATTAATATGCTTCCTGAAGTTGCTGTTCCACAATATAGTGATATTATGGATAATATTTCTGAAGCTGCATTAAAAGGAATGGAAGCAGTGTTGAAATCGCACGAACTCGATAAAAGTTTTGCTTTAGTAGTTGAAGAAGAGTGTAGATATCTTCAATAAGGCAAAATCATAATAAATTTGACGTATGTTTTACATTGAGCCGTAAAACAATAATACGTTGAAATGAAAGATGCATAGTAGCCTATGCATTCTCCTCCCGAGAAAAGGTCATATAAAATGGCCTTTTTTTATTTAATTAGACCTATATAAATGATGAGTAGGAAAAATTTTCCTCTTTTAGCAGAATAAAACTTAACAAATTAATTTTTGTTAAGTTTTTTTTGTTTAAATTTCAAAATAAGAAATTTGATAATTTATAACTATTTGATATTTTGCGAGTAATTTTGTTTTTGTTCTTTTTTCAAATCCTTGTCAAGTAGGCAGATTGCGTTTTAGTGCGTCTTAGTGCGTTTCTCTCATCACGTCTAAAAAAGGAGTGATATAAAGCAGAAACAAGAGAAAAGGAATTGTAAAAAGAATTATAAAAGTTTTAAGAAGGATTGGATTAATATGCAGTGTAAAATTTAAAAACTCTATAATTAGGAGGGTATTATGCTTGAAAAAGAAAATAGCAAGCAAGGAAAGAATAATTTTAATGAGCATAAACAAGCAGAAAATGACAAGGAAAAGTCATCGAAGCTTGTTGAGGATGGTTCAAAAGATAAATTTTCTAAATTGAATGCAAAACATGAGTTTGAATACCCTGAATCTTTTGAATTTGCGCATAAAATTGTGGCAGAAGCAGAAGGCGGTTTAGTGGAACATAAAAATGATCCTGGTGGCCTCACAAAATTTGGCATATCTTTAAGATTTCTTGAAGATTTTGAAAAAACAAAGCTTGGACGCACAATTCTTACTGAAATGAAAATTTTTTCTGTTGAAAGAAAAGTGATAGTTTCACTTACAAAAGAACAGGCTAAAAAAATTATGTATCATGCATTTTGGCTTTCACCAAATATCAATAAATTACCTTTGATTTTATCAATTATTACCTATGATTATGCAGTAAATAGTGGTTCTTTTTATGCGGTAAAGGTTTTACAAAAAGCAGTTGGTGCAAAAGTTGATGGAATTTTAGGTTCTAAAACAAGAAAACAAGCATTTGAAAGTGATGTGTGTCTATCAGCAAAAAATATGCTTGAAGAAAGGGCTAAGTTTTATATTCGTCTTTCAAAACAAAAGCCTAAATTGAAAGTGTTTTTAAAAGGATGGTTGAATAGGGTTGAGCACCTAAAAGACTATTTAAATTCTTTATCAAAATCTCGAAAGGCACAAAAAATTATACGATCACAAGCAGAAGATTAAAATTGCTTATAAGTTAGATAATGGCTTGAATATTGTGAAAAAAAATAAAATTTATTATAGTAACACTTTAAGAAAGGAGTTTCCTATGTTTGATAAATTAATAGAAAATTGGGAATTGTTTATTGCACTTATAGTTTCTATTTCAGCTTTTATTGCAATTTTTATGAGTGCGCCAACAGAAGCAAGCTCGTCAATTTATAAATTATTTTATTCAATTATCAACTACTTTGCCTTTAACTTTGGCAAAGCAAAAAACTATGACGACGCATCAAATAATACCAATGAAAGCAGTGATAAATAGCTCATATAATTATTTAGCACATTAAATTTACAAAAATGAAGCCTGTGTGAGGTGAGAATGAACCTTTTATCAAATGCATGCAATCTTATGCTTACACTATTTACTAAGGTGTTAGAATATTATGAAAAAAAATCTTATACTGATAAGCGTATTCAGCTTTCTGATGATCCTGCCAGCATGCTCGTCAATAAATTCCTTGCTCGAAACACGAACGAATCTAACAACCCAAAGCCTCCTACCACAACTGCCCATTCTACAGTCGAGCAAGATAGTGATTCTTGATGGAGTAAAAGGTGTATGGATTGATGAACGAGATGCTTCAAATCTCTATGATTATATTGAGCAAATAGAAGCATTGCGATGAATATAAATCCTATAATTGGAATTAGTTATGACAAAACAAGAAGCATGGACGAAAGATAAATCTGTCGAAAGTCTTCTTCGGGTTATAGAAACAGGCAAAACCAGTGAAATGCTTGCCGCAATTAAACTTTTGAATGCTATGTATGGCTTTAATGAACCGGAAGATGACACAAATGAAAGCGAATTAGAAGGTAAAATTGAAATTGTCTTAGTAAAGCCTGAACAAAATAATAAATTATAACAATATAATAAACGAGTAATTTATGCACCAGACACTTAGTAAAATTTTATTCGCAAAAGCTTTTGAAAGCCTTTTTAGAAAAGCGCGTTATAAAGTATATTATGGCGGCAGGGGTGCGGCTAAGTCTTGGCATTTCGCTTTGGCACTTATTATTCTTGCAACTCAAAATAAAATTCGGGTGCTTTGCACAAGGCAATATCAAAGTTCAATTTCTGAATCTGTGCATAAATTACTTTTAGACAGTATTAAAAGATTAAAACTTCAAAAATTTTACGGCGTAACAAAAGAGAAAATCAAATGCGTGAATGGTTCAGAGTTTTTGTTTCATGGCCTTGCGCATGAAATAAGTAAAATTAAATCTATTGAAAATATAGATATTTGCTGGATTGAAGAAGCGCATAATGTCTCAAAAACCTCTTGGGATATTCTTATTCCAACCATTCGCGCTGAAAATTCTGAAATTTGGATTTCGTTCAACCCTTATTTAGAAAGCGATGAAACTTATCAACGTTTTATTGCTCACACTCTTGAAAATAGTATTGTAAAAAAAGTTACTTATAAAGATAATCCCTGGTTTCCTAAAGTGCTTGAAGAAGAACGCATTAATTGCAAAAATAACGATTTTGAATCCTATCAAAATATTTGGGAAGGCGAATGTCTCAAGTATTCAAAAGCTCAAATATTTCAAGATAAATATGAAGTGAGAGATTTTATTGCTGCAGAAAATACGAAATTTTATCATGGGGCTGATTGGGGTTTTTCACAAGATCCTACAGTTTTGATACGTGCATTTATCGAAGGAAATTCACTGTTTATCGACTATGAAGCTTATGCAACAAATGTTGATATAGATGAAACAGTTCAGCTTTTTGACACAATCCCTACTGCACGTACATGCGCCATTAAAGCAGATTCAGCCCGCCCTGAAACAATTAGATATATGCAAAAACAAGGTTTTAATATTAAGGGTGCTTCTAAATGGCAAGGGTCAATTTTAGATGGCATAAGCATTCTTAAAAGTTTTGATAAAATTATCATTCATCCACGCTGTATGCACATGATAGATGAAGCAAAAAACTATTCATATAAGGTAGATAGAAATACTTTGGAGGTTTTACCTATTGTTGAAGATAAGCATAACCATTGCTTTGATGCCCTGCGTTATGCGCTTGAACCATACATTAAAGGTCGAGCTCCAATGAATTTCAAAAGATAAATACTCTATTACGTTTTATTTGCAAATTAAAAGGAAAAAAGATGAAATTTAGAAAAAGTGAAAACTATTCAGATGATTTTATTGATCTTGAGCAATTTTGCCATGCTGAAAATTTTAGTGCTAAAGAACATCGCTATGCATTGGATAATGCTTTACCTGAAATATTTTTCGAAATGGCTTCAAATCTTTCATATTCTGGGCGTGCAACAAGTGTTCGGCATGGTTTTTTAGGTTATCCAATGCTAGAAGAAATTGCTCAAAATCCACTTATTAGTGCGGGAGTTGAAACTTTAGCCGATGAAATGACAAGGAAATTCATAAAGCTTAACTACATTTCTGTAAAATCAAAGCATGAAGAAAATCAAGCAGCAAATAAAGTTTCTGTTGAAGAAAAATTGTCGAAATTAGAAGTTAATCTAAAAAAATATGAAATACAAAAACTATTAAGAAAAGTTGCTGAAAAAATAGGATATTATGGAGGTTGCCTTCTTTTTATTGATACAGGAACACCAGATAATTTACTACAAACGCCTTTGCTATTAGATAGCACTGTTTTTAGAAAAAATTCATTTAAAGGTTTTAGGATTATTGACCCAATAAATTGTGCACCTGGTGGATATAATTCAATAAATCCTCTATCAAAGCATTACTTTAATCCACAATCATGGCTAATTGCAGGAAAAGAAGTGCATGCTTCGCGTTTTCTTTACTTTACGGGTAAGGAAGCCCCATTGCTTTATAAGCCAGCATATAATTTTTTTGGCGTGCCTTTGGCGCAACTTGCTTTTGAATATGTTGTGCATTTTACGAAAAGTAGAGATGCAGCAGCAAGGCTTTTGACGAAGTTTTCACTTACAGCATTGAAAACAAATATGTCTGGTGCGCTTGCGGGTGAGGGAACTAATTCACTTGAAGCAAGGCTTGGTTATTTTATTGAAAAACAAAATAATAATGGAATTTTCGCCCTTGATAAAGAACAGGAAGATCTTGTTAAATTAGATACTTCCTTAAGTGGTACTACTGAAATAGTAAGACAATCACTTGAATTGATAGCAACTGTTTTTAGAATTCCTGCTGTGAAATTTTTAGGAATTTCTCCTTCTGGTTTTAATGCAACAGGGCTGAGTGATATTCAAAATTTTTACGATTATTGCGCTTCATTACAAGAAAAGCAATTGTCGGCAAATTTACGAAAAATTCTTCAAATATTACAATTGAATAGTTTTTCAGAAATAGAAGAAGGAATTGATTTTACATGGCTTCCTTTAGGAGAAAAAGAGAAGAAGACGGAATTTGAAATTCAAGAAATTAAATCAAATATTATTGCAAATTACCTCGATAAAAATATTATTACAAAAGAAGAAGCAAGAGCCTATCTTTTACAAGATAATGAAGAATTAATTATTAAAAATTATTAAATCAATAGCTTTGATGAATGTATTTCTTAACAAATAATAAAGGAGTATACATGAGATTTGCTTTAGACTCGAGGCGTAGGATTGATAGCAATGGTTTTTTGCATGTTGCGTTTTGCAATATTAGTAAGGAATGCATAAGTCCTTATTATGGTAGTGAAATTCCGCATTGCAATGAATATGGTCTTAATCCTGATAAAGTTTATTATGGCTATAGAAGCGCAAAAAATTTAGAAGAAGGTGCAAGTTCTTTCAATGGCTTACCACTTCTACGTGAACATCATATTGAGCATGCTGAAAAACCTCAAAAAGAGCATAGAGTTGGCTCGCTTGGAACAGAATGCCGTTATGCTTCACCCTATTTACAAAACTCAATTATTGTAACTGATGCTGAAGCAATTCGAAAAATTGAAACAGGGGAAAGAGTTGAACTTTCAGCTGCTTATGCTTATGAACCAGTTTTTGAAGCAGGTGTTTTTGAAGGGCAAGCCTATGATTTTGTTATGACTCAAATTAAAGGTAATCACGTTGCTTTGGTAGAAGAAGGAAGAGCAGGGCCTGATGTTGTAGTAGCTGATAGTAAATTTGATGATAAATCTAATGAAAAAACAGTAAATTATTCTCAAAAAAATAATGAAGAATTAGCGCTTCCAATTGATAAAAAAATTGCTGTCGTAAAAGCGAAACTAAAACCTTTGAAAGATATTATATTTCAATTATCAACTATTTATAAGGCGCTTGAAAGCTTAGACGAACTTGATAATACAGAAGATATAATTATTGAAAATTCAAACTATCAAGCAATTGAAAGCGATGAAAGAAAGGATAGCGAGGAAGAAGATAAACTTGACCTTGCAAATTTAAATCATCAAATAAAAAGTGAAGAGAATATAAAAAATATAATTATATCTAATGATCAAGCTGATATTAATCTTTCAGAACTTTTAGAAGATTCGCAATATTTGAATGAAATACCATTTGAAAATTTTCAAAAAGTTGAGAATAAGTTTCACACAAAAAATGTAGCAAAAGATGAAATGTTTAATCATTTCAGAGAAATGCAAACAGCAATTTCTGATTGTTCTCCACTGATTGGAGAAATGGATATTTTTGCTTTTGATAGCGCAAATGACATCTACTTACACGCTTGCAAATTAATGAATTTACCGAGTGATGAAAAAAGTGCAAGTTTTGTGATTAAAGCAATTCTAAAGCATGATGATTACAAATCTTCTACATCAAACCGTGAAGTTACAATGAATTACAAGGCAAAAACTTTTCGTTCACGCTTTGAATAAAATTAGCAAATAAAAAACATTATATGAGGTGCTTATGAACAATCCAGTTTTCCAAACAAGAATGAATACTCTTCCAGTTTTTGGCATGGCAGGGCAAAACACACTTACAAACCCAATTGTTTATTATTCTAAGGCGTTAAAGTCTTCAACAAATATCGAATGTGGCACATTTGTATGGCTTGATAGTGATGATGAATCTGGTGAAAGTGCTGTAACCACAGGTGCTTCAAAACCTTTAGGTGTTGCGACACCACTAACTTTATATGCAAACCCAGATATGCTTTCAGGCGCGAGCAATGAAATTCCAAAAAGCAATCATTTTTCAGTGTGCATCAAAGGGGATATTTTTTTGAAAACAACCACAGCAGCATTAGCAGGACAAAAAGTTTTTGCTGATTTAACAAACGGCACTGTGAAAGTTGGAAAAACAGGCACAAGTATCGCTAATGCAATTGAGACTGATTATGTTGTTGTAAGTGGTGGAAATGCTGGTGAATCTATTTTAGTTTCTAATTGGTTATCAGTATAAATCATAATCAAAACTAAAGAAAAGGATATAATCAATGAATAAAATTGAATTTAGTAATGAAATTAAATATTTGGCTGGTTCACGTGATATTCATCTCAACAATCCAAAAGGTTGGATTGAAAACGGAAAGAATATTGATTCAAACGGCAAAGCAATTCCTAATAATTACAATAAAATAGCTCTTGATGCAAACCTTATTTCTCAGGCGAACGTTACTGTGCCTTCTGCTCTTTTAGCGTATTGGGATCCAAAAGCAATTGAGATTCTCACTCAAAAACGTAGTGCAAGAGAAATGTTTCCTGAAACAAAAAAAGGCAACTTTTCCTCTTCGCAAATTTATTTTAGAACCCACGAAACAATTGGCTCAACAGCGCCATATTCCGACTATACAAATACAGGCAATACAAATATTAACTATAACTTTCCTTTTAGAGAAGTATATAGATTTCAAACTCTTATTA
>CAYJIN010000015.1:0-14118 GCA_964370245.1 uncultured Desulfovibrionaceae bacterium | reverse complement strand
AATATTAACTATAACTTTCCTTTTAGAGAAGTATATAGATTTCAAACTCTTATTACAGTTGGCGATTTAGAAGCAGAAATGGCTGGCGAAGCACAAATTGCATGCATTGCCGATAAACAACGCGCTGCAACTTCAATGATTGATATTGACGCGAATAGATTTTATCTTTTTGGTGTTGAAGGTAAACAAATTTATGGAATTTTGAATGATCCGTCCTTGCAACCTGTCATTACACCGCATTCGATTGATGGAAAAACTTCTTGGGCTGATAAAAATACAAAAGAAAGATATAATGATATTCTAAAATTATTTGAAGAGCTTAGCACTAATATGGGTGGTCATGTTAATCCGCAATTCCCATTAGTGTTAGCTTTATCACCTTCTTTAAATGTTATGCTTGGTTCTGCGACCGATTATAATGTTTCAGTTCTTGATATGTTACAGAAATACTTTACTAATTTACGCATTGTTGTTGTGCCTGAATTGCTTTCAGAAGATAATACACAAACTCTTTGCATGTATCCAGAAGAAATTTTAGGGCAAGCAGTGGGTGAGTGTGTGGCGCCTGAAAAATTCCGCGCATATCCTCCGTATCGTCAAGAAAGTTCAATTACGCAAAAACTTGCTGCTTCAACAGCGGGTGCAGTAATTTATAATCCACTTGCATTTGTGAGAATGGCTGGAATGTAACAAGAAAACAGTAGCTTGGGCAAGCGCTATAGTATCTCCTCTTGCTCAAGTTACAAAATAAAGAGAGTAAAAATGCCTAAAAAACAATCTACAGTAAATTCAATTTTTATTTTTTATAATTCACCACATGGAATTAAATTTACACTAAGCAATGGAAAACATATAGTTATTAATGGTAGTCCTGTTTCAGAACTGTATGCGCCTAGTGGTAACAAACTTCTACAAGGTAAATTTGGAATAACTGAAATCAAAGTTGAAGAATGGAATGAAATTCAGAAACTTTATTCAAATATGCCAATATTTAAAAGCAAAAGAATTTTTTCTGCTGAAAGTATGCAATATGGAAAAGCACAAGCAAAAGAACAAGCAAAACAAAGTAATAGCAGTGAACAAATAAATGTTGCAAACACAAATACTAAACCATCTGAAATTCAATAAAGTTTCATTTTTACTTTAAATAAAATTGTGATTTATTCTATAATAAAGGTGAGTTACATGATTGAAATTGATAGTTTTAAAGAAAGGCAAGTAGCTTTTGCTAACATTTCTGAAGTTTCATTTAAAAATGCATCTGACAAAGCAAAACTTTATCTAAAAATGTATCTTGTATCAAGTGTAAGCGATGAAAAATCTCTAATACTTGAAGAGCTTATGATTTGCCACTTGCTTACATTAGAAGAAAGAGGCAGTGATATAGTAGGAATTATCAACTCAGCAAATGCTGGGAGTATAAGCACAAGTTTTGAAACATTTTCAACTGATAATAACAGTAATGCTAGATGGTTACATCAAACGCAATACGGAGCTTTATTTTTTCAACTAACAAAAGTTCAAGGATATGCAAGATATTACGCATAATTATAGATGAAATATTCATTGTATAAATGCTAAAGGAGCAAAGTATGATCAACTTGTTTCAAATTGTAAACAATGCAATATTGAATGTTTCAGAATGTGAAGAAATTTCACTTTTTACCTATGCTTATAGTGTAAATAATAGTGGAATTTTATCGCCTTACTATAATGAAGGGATAACAATACGTGCCCATTCACAAAGTGAAAATTATGCAAAATTAGAGCATGGTGAGCAAGTATCTATAAGTTCTAATATTCGTGTTTTTTATCTTCTACTAGATGATATTTTACGTCTCTCTCTTTCTTCTGGTTCGCCAATATCTCCGTTAAGCAAAGAAATTGGAAAAGGTGGCGATCTTATAAAAAGAGCAGACAATACTCTGTGGTTAGTCACTGAAATTATAGATGAATTTATTTCTCAAAAAGAAAGCAAAGGCTGGGTATGCATCCGTGCGCAATTACAAGAAAATTTAGATACTATTCTAACGGTTAAAAAAGAAGAAGATTTATAAATAATTTTATTTATAAGTATTTTTTTTAGAGGTGCTTATGGAAGAATCAAAAAATATTGAAGAAATACTTTATTCAACAATATATAATTTTATTCTCGAATTTACCTCACTTGAAGCAAATCAAATAATTCAAGCCTATCAAAACAGAGTAAATAAGCCTAGTAATTCATCATATTTAGTATTTTCACTTGAAAATATTTCAACAATTGGAACAGCAGTTAAGCAAGATTCTATATATGACTTTAGTACTATAGACAAAAATATAAATACTGATATTCAACACGATTATGAGAAAAATTATCTTCTCAAAAAGGCAGATATAAAAGTTACTTTATATGCGGATAAGCTTTCAACATTGCAAGATATTTCGTCTCAAATAGATTTTTATTTTTCAGATGCAAAGGGAACAGAATTTTTTATCAAAAATGAAATTAGCCCTCTGCATGCTGAAAATTGGAAAGAAAATACAGCCGTTGATGAACATAATCAATATAAACAGTCTATTTCAAATATTCTCTCATTTTCTTATTGGAAAGAATTTAGCAAAGAAGTTGAAAGTTTTAATACGCTGAATGTAATAACGCAGAATACTGATATTGTTTTAGAAAAATAAAATTATTAATTTGTGAGGTAAAATATGCCAATTAGTGCCAGCCAAATTGTTGAAGTGAGTCCACAACTTCTAAAACCTAGTGGAGTTGATTTAGAGTTTAATGGTTTGCTTTTATCAGAATCAGCTGAAATTCCACTGGATTCAATTCTTGCATTTGCTGATCCGCTCGATGTTGCAAACTATTTTGGTGGAACATCAATTGAAGCAGAGCTTGCAAATATCTATTTCTTAGGTTTTACAAATTCTAGTACAAAACCAAGAATTCTATATATTTCGCGCTACATAAACAATGCGCATGGTAACATTGAATCTTTTTCAGCTTGGCTGAGAGGCGGAGAAATCCAAATAACACTCGAACATCTGAAAACACTGAAAAATATCCCGCTAAATCTAGAAATCAATAATAAGTCTATCCTCTTGGAAAATTTGGATTTTACTGCAACACATTCCTTTAGTGAGGCTGGAAAAATAATTGAAATGGGAATTCAAGCAAAAGATGATTTAAGTGCAGATTTAGCTGAAGTTACCGTTGAATATTCTTCACTTTTCAATGCATTTAGAATCAACACAAATTCTCAACAACCTGAAACAACATCTATTAATTTTTGCAGTTCTGAATTGGCTGATTTACTTTCACTTACTGAAGCAAAAGGAGCTGTAATTTCAAAAGGAAGTACCTCACTTTCTGAATTTGAAAATATGGAAAATATTTTAGTAAAAACTCAAAATTGGGTCAATTTTACAACAACTTGGTTGCCTTCAAAAAATGAAGTATTAGGCTTTGCTTCTTGGGCAAGCTCAAAAAAAACTTCCTATCTTTACCTTTATTCTGACATTGATTTACAGCTCTTAGATGCAAATTCAAAATCAACAATTTCGTATGTATTACGTGAAGAAAATCTTTCAGCTGTTGCAGGGCAATATGCAGGAGTTGAATATTCAGTGTTTTTGATGAGTGTTGCAGCATGCATTGATTGGAATAGCATTCAAGCTTCAATTACCTCGGCATTTAAATCTCAAGAAGGTTTGAAAGCATCAGTGCAAAAAACAAGTGATGCTGCTAATCTTATTTTACAAGGTATGAATTTTATTGGTGATTACGCAACAAGAAATGATAATTTTGTTTTTAATTATCCTGGGCAAATGTTTGGCGATTATCACTGGATTGATACATATTGGAATGCAATTTGGCTCAACAATGCATTACAAGTTGCTCTTATGAATGGGTTATCTTTATCTGCGCGCACACCATATTCTGAACAAGGTTATACACTTATTCGCGCATGGATGCATGAACCGATTAATCGCGCTTTAAGAAATGGCGTGATAGAAAAAGGCATTGCTTTATCAGAGCTTCAAAAGGCTCAAATAAATAGAGAAGTTGGAAAAAATGTTAGCAATGAAATTTACTCATCTGGCTACTATATTCAAATTGAAGATCCAGGCGCACAGGCAAGAGAAAATAGAGAAAGCCCGCTCATTAAATTGTGGTATTCATACGGCGGAAGCGTAAATCAGCTTACTGTTTCTTCAACTGCAATTGTGTAAATAATAAAATAAAATAAGGAGTTAGTGATGAATTTTAATAATATCACCTCTTCAAATTCAACAGCAATTCTTACAGTGGATGAGCTTTTCCCATCAGGAATCACATTAGAGCAATTTTCCACTGATCAATCAATGATTATTGACGAACTTGTTTTTACTGAAAGCAGAATTGGTGTTGATGGAAAAATAGCATCAGGATTTGTTCCAAGCATCAAAAGTGTGAATATTTATTTAGAAGCTTCTAGCCCTTCCTTTCCATTTTTAGCACAGTTAGGAGAGGTAATGAGCCAAAATAGAACTGTCTATTTATGTACATTAATTGTTAGCATTCCAAGTATTAAAAAAGTTTATACATTTTCAAATGGTGTTTTAAAGTCTGGAAAAGTTTTTCCTGATAATAAAAAAACACTCGAACCTGTAAGCTTTAAATTTGAATTTGAAAGTTTTAAATCATCTGAACTGTAACCAAATTATCGTAAAGGATTGAAAATGCGTAAAGAAATTGAAATTACTTTGTTAGATCGCGGTAAAGAACTTATTTTTAAAATTCGTGAAATGCCAGCTTCTAAATTAGAAAAATGGCTCATGAAAGCTGTTCTGCTTATAGCACAGTCGCGAGAAAAAAATACAAATTTAAGTGAAAATGACGAAAGCCAAATTTCAACATTTGCGCATCTCTTTGCTTCAAATAAATTAGAACTTTTGCTTGAGCTTAATTTTGAAAAGGCTGAACCCCTTCTTGATGAGCTTCTCACATGTGTACAAAGAAAAGTAGATTCAGCATTGATTGCTGTAACACCTGATAATATTGATACATTTATTGATGATGTAGAAACTTTATTTCGCTTAAGATTGGAGGTGTTGAAACTTAATCTTGATTTTTTTACACAAGAAATTCCTTTCTTAGAGGGGAATATGACCTCGAAAATGAATCAAGAAGAAGCACTCAAGCAAAAAGAAGAGAGCAAAGTTTACAAAATGAAACAAGAAGCGCAAAACCCTCAACACTCAATAGCGAATTACGATATGCGAATATATCGCCCAAAATAGCGTTAGTGGTTTCAAAAGGTTATGCTAGTTTATTTGAATTAGAAAACTATTATTCCTATTCTGATTTACTCGATATGATTGAAATAATATATATTAATTCTCTACAAGCATCTATTGAATAATAAAATTTTCTAAAAGTGGTGGTGGGTGGGATTATGAAGGAAAAGGAGGTGAAAACTATGGCAGATAATATGAAATTTCAAGAAATTAGCTTGTTAGCGGACAATGTATTTAATAATTTAGAAAAACTATTTACAAAAAGTAATGAAAAAATATCTCAACTTAATTTTTCTATGAATGCGAAACTCAACCTTTCACAAGCACTAGAGAATAAGAGCTTTTCAAATGATTCCGGATTTGGAAATTTAAAAAATTCAGAACATGATTCATTTGTTTACATGTTGGAACAATTTGCAGAAACTATCAATAAATTTATAAATAATCTTGAAAAAAAAGCTTTAAATATTAAACTGCTAGATAAGGAAAATATAGGTAATAATAAATTATTACAGGATAATATAATCGACTCAAATGCTACAAGTAATGACTCTAGTTTTGCAATAAATCCAAAAGCATTTGAAAAAGTCAAAGATGAAATTTTATCAATCTTACAAATTTTTGAAAATTTTTCTTTTGGTATAAGAGAATTTCAAGCTAACAAAAATTCATCAACTGCTTCTTATCATAATGAATTTGATAAAAATGATTACGAGCAGAGAATTATCGAATCTTTAAAGAATCCTAAATTTGATTTTCAAACAAGTTCTCATTTAGATGAAAGAAGTCAAAGTCATAGTAATCAGAAAACTGTAAATACTTTAAATGTTTCAGCTTTAAATATTTATACACAGGCACAGGATATTGATAATATTGCAAAAAATGCCATAGATGCACTACAGCAAGAATTTAATACAAATTTAGTGTTAGCAGCAAATACTGGAGTGAGGGTTAAAGGATGATGAATATAGCGCATACTAATCAGAATATTTCTCATTCCGAACAAGGTGAATGGGATCTTATAAAGGATGGCAAAAAACTAATAAGTTTTCAATCATTTCTTTCATATAGCGAGGAAATGAATGCAAAATCGGTACAACAGGCAATTGAAGAAAATGGTTTTACAACAGTAAATAAAGTGAAATCCCCCTCAACGTATCAAGTTTCTCTTGCTTTGCAAGGGCACGAGTTTGAATTGAAAAACCTTCTTACTATTCTTGATAATGAACTGCATGCAACTTCGCTTTTACAAGTGGTTACGCCTTATGGGATAACTCCAAAATCAACACTTATCACTAAAAAAATAAGCCGTAAAAGTGTTGATGGGCTTTCTTTAATTATAGTTGATTTAGTGCTATGTGAAGTTGAAGTGATAACTACAAGCTTTACTCAATCTTCTAAAATAACAGCAGAAAATGCTTTTCGAATTTCTGATATATCGCCCATTGATTTTGGTAAAAAAACTTTATCAATTTTTGAAAAATCGTTCGCTTCATTTTTATAATTTCTTGTTTTTACAACTTAATAAAAGTTATTTTATAGAGAGGAGTGAGTATGATTTATGAAATTGCTTTACAAAATATTGCAGCACAAAAATTTCAACTTAATATTGATAACAAAGATTGCTCTTTTCATTTATTCCAGAAAGGTAAAAAACTATATTTTGATTTGTATGCAGATTCTATTCCAATAGTTTTATCAGCAGTTTGTTTAGTAAATGTGCCAATTATTCAGAAAAGTCAGAGTGTTATCTCAGGGAATTTTGCATTTGTGCGTGCATATTCAGAATATGTAAATACAATAAATCTTCAAAGTTCTGAAATTAATTATGAAACAATTAATAATGAATTTCTATTAATTTATTATACAAATGATGAATATATTCCAATACTTCAAAACAATTTTCTCTAAAATAATTCAAGGGTATGAATGAGGCAAATATGAATGATTTTACACAAAAAAGCATTGAAATAGAATTGATTATTGATGGTTCAGAGCGTTTTGTTTTTAAAGATTATCCTAGTTATGTAAAAATTGAAAAAGTTGGTTTACCAGATAAAAATAAAGCAGATATAACTCTTTATGGACTTTCACTGCAAACAATGGAAAAAATAACAACTTTATCTTATAATGTTTTAGAAAGTAAAGGTAGTCAAGTTATTATTAAAGCAGGTGAAGAAAATTCATTAAGTCTTATATTTAAAGGCGAAATTTCAAGAGCTTATGCTGATTTTAATCAAGCACCTAATATTGCTTTTCACATAAAAGCGATGACAGGATATATCCCATCACTTATTCCATTAACTCCAACAAGTAGAAAAGGTAAAGTAAGTCTTTTAGCTTTATTTGCTGAGCTAGCTGGAAAATGTGGTTATGCATTTATTGATGAGGGTTTGAGCGCAATATTAGTTTTTTCAGAAAATCCATATCTAACTGGTTCACCAATTGATCAACTTATTCAATTAGCTAACTCTCAAGGTATTGAACTTATTGTTGATGATAATGAAGTTGTAACAATTCCATTCAATTATGCACGCTTAAGTGCTCCTGTGTTTTTGAATAATCAATCAGGATTAATCAATTATCCGTCTTTTACGTCAGATGGTATTCATGCAAAGTCAACTTTTAATCCTACAATTCTCTATGCTTCACTTGTGCACTTAGAATCAATTGTTCCAAAAGCAAGTGGTATATGGAAAGTTACAAAACTTAAGCACGAACTTTCAGTATGTTTACCATCAAAAACAATTTGGGAAACTTCTATTGAAGCAGTGCAATTATAGCTAGAGAAAAAAGAGGAAATATGAGTAATAACTATAAAGGCAATAGACTTTCAACTTCAAGTAATACTTCTTATAATGCGCTAGATTTCTTTGTAAAAAATATGATTAATGGTTTAGTAAATACTGCATTACCTGTGCGCGTAGAGGCTGTAGAGGAAGTGGAAACAAGTGCAGTAAGCAGTGAAAGCAATAGTATTAATAATTCAGAAGAATCAAGCAAAGAACGGAAAAAGCCTGCAAAAGCTGGTTATGTTTCAATTCTTCCTCTTATTCAACAATATGATGCTTTTGGAAATGTTTTAGAAAGTCAAATAATTCATAATGTTCCCTATATGCGTTTACAAAGTGGAACAGCTGCAATTGATATTTTACCCCAAGTTGGTGATATTGGAATTGCAATTTTTGCACAGCAAGATATTTCAAAAGTAAGCAATATTCCTTCAAAGCCACCTTCATTTCGGGCTTTTTCTATGGCAGATGCTGTGTATATCGGTGGAATTTTAGGTAGTGAACCAAACGTATTTGTACAATTAAATCAAGAAGGCGAGGTTTATATTTTTGCTGAACAAAAAGTTATTGTTGAAGCAAAAGAAGTGGAAGTTGAAACTGAAAAAGCAACAATCGAAAGTAAAAATACTATAGTTGAAAGTGATGAAATTTCTATTAGTGCCAAAGATATCAAGCTAAAAAGTACTGATTTCACAATAGATGCAGATAAGGTGCAAGTAAACGGAAATCTTATGGTTAATACGGTTGATTTCCTAAAGCATGTCCATGGTGGAATTCAATCAGGCAGTGGTTTTACTGATATTCCAAAATAAATTTTTTTCACTTTATATCAATGTATGAGGATGATAATATGGAACAATTTACTCTCACACTCGATAAAAATTGGGATATTCAAGTTGATAATCTTGGAAATTTATTTGTAAGTTCAGGTGATTATGCAATTGCACAAAATGTTGCTTGTGCACTACGCTCTTTTACAAATGATATGTTTTTTGCAAAAAATTTAGGTGTGCCACACTTTACAACGGAGCTTTCAACTTCGCCAAATCCAGTTATAATAAAAGATATTTTTGAAAATGAAGCAAAAAAAGTCCATGGCGTAAATTCAGCACTTTGCGAAATTATTTCACTTGAGAATAGAAACTTAAAAATGAATATACTCTTAGAATTAGAATCAAATGAACAAATAATTTTACAGATATAATATATAAATTCGATAGATTATAATTAGAACTAAATCTAAAAAGGAGTGCTTATGGCGGCAAATATAGAATTTGATGAAAGTGCAGGGCTTAAAATTCCATCTACAGAAGAAATTCGTGAGGAAGTAATAAAAGAATGGCAACAGATTTTTAATAATAATCTCAATACAATGCCACAAAGCCCACAAGGGCAAATAATAGATAGTCAAACGGCGCATATAGCGACTAAAAATATTGAAATTTTAAAACTTTCACAACAATTTAACCCGCTTACTGCGGAAGGTGTTTGGCAAGATGCGCTTGGACATATATACTTTTTGAAAAGGAAAGTAGCACAATCAACAAGAGTTGTCTGTTTTTTGCTTGGTTTACCTGGAACTTATATCCCACAAAATTCAAAAGTATCTACCTCAAATGATTATTTATCTTCATCAAGTGATAAAATTTTTTATCTTGAAAATGGGTGCACTCTTGATGAAAATGGAAGAGGTGTTGCAACATTTATTTCTGAAACAACTGGCCCAATTGAAGTAAAAGCTAATGAAATTAATAAAATTATTAGCGTGTTACCTGGTTGGGATTCAGTTATAAATAATGATGAAGGAATTGTAGGAAGAAATGAAGAAAGTCAACAAGAGTTTGAAGGGCGACGATATTTATCAGTAAGTAAAAATGCGCATGGTTCAGCTGCTGCAGTGTATGGTGCTTTGGCAGATTTAGAAAATGTTGTAGATTTAGCTGTAATAGAAAATAGAAAAAATATTGTTCAAGAAATTTCAGGTGTTCGTGTAAATCCGCATAGTTTATTTATTTCTATTTTAGGCGGAAATGATAAAGAAATTGCACAAACAATTTATCAAAAACTTTCTGCGGGGTGTGATACAAGCGGAAGTTTACAAATTCAACATGTTGCTGAAGAATTTTCAAATGCTGTGTATACATATTTTATAACACGTCCAACACCTCTTTCATTTGAAATTCAAGTGAAAATTCGTCTTACTTTGCTTACTCCAGCAACTATTGAAGAAGATCTACAAAAGAAAATTTTTGAAAATTTCTATGGTTTGGATGAAACTATATCAAGTGTTTCTACACATGAGGCTGAAAAAGTAAGAATGGCTTCAACAGTATATTCTAGCCGTTTTTATAACACTATAATTAATAATGGTGTTGAAGATTTGCTTAGCGTAAAACTTAGAATTAAAGATACATCTGAATGGTTTGATGAAGTTTTTATTCCCGCTGATAAAATTCCTGCTTTAGCAAAAGAGGATGTTATTATTCAAATAATTGAAGCATAATAATTCAGAGAAGCTAAAGGCATTTCATTCTGAAAACAATCATCGGAGGCTATAATGAATTTCAATTTTGAAGAAAAAGCACAAACAATTCAAAGCCAATATTCAGATTCACCAAGAATTAAAATGCTTATTGAAAATTTTCATGATGCTATAAATCCGCAAAAAGATATTGAATTATTCTATAATAAAATATTTAATATCAATACAGCATGCGGAATTGGGCTTGATATATGGGGAAGAATTTTAGGGATAGGGCGATATTTAATTCTTGATGACAAAGAAATTGAAGAAGCAAATTTTTTTGGTTTTTTAGGAAGTAATCTGCATCCTTTTAATACCTATTCTTTCAAATTTGCAACGCTTACTAAAGCTTTTCGCATTGAAGACGATGCTTTTCGAGTATATCTTCTTTTGGTGCGTGCTTATGGAAATATTGCATCGGCTGATTTTGAATCAATGAATCAAATTCTTTCTGTTCTTTATCCTGATAAAGTGCAATATGTTTTGCAAGCAGGGCCAATGCGTATTCGTTTTGTGTTTGAATATGCCCTCTCTGAGGTGGAAAGAGGGATTTTAAGACAAGGTCTGCTTACAAGAGGTGCTGGTGTAGGGTATGAATATTTAGAAGTTGATAGAGAAAACACATTTGGTTTTGCACATTCAAATTTTCAAACTTTTGATAATGGTGTTTTTGTAGAATCAATTGAAATTATAAGTGAATAAAGAAAAGTGCAGATATTATAAAAGGAGCGATAAGCTCCTTTCATTTTTTATAATTAGATGTTATAAATTATATCTAATTTATGAATTTTAAATATTTTTTTTCCAAGAAATTTGGATGTTTATAGATGCTTCTTCAGTGGCATTATCACACTCATCCTTACACTCTTGTTCAGCAGTTATAGCAACTTTCACATGTTTTGGTGGCAGTAAGGTAAAGCAATAATCATTATTTCTTAAATCAATTCTTTCTTCTTTAAAAGCTTGAATAAATGCATCAAAAATTCCAGGAAGATCTTCGCATGTTATTGATGTTTCAAATTTGAATTCTTTTTTTGTTTCAGACATTTGTAATCCTTTTCTTAGAGAGATAAATCTTTCTATTGCTTTGCGCTAATACTTGGTAGAATGTTCTTCACTAAATAGTTTTTAGTTGGAATATAAATAGGTTTTGCTTCAGGCGCTTCAAATTCTTCAATAAGAATGCTATTTACAGCAATCGCAAGCTGTGAAAGAATGAGCTTTATTGCATTTGCAAAATCGCGTGAAATTGAAGGTTCAGAAGTAAGTTGCATTGTGATAAAACCTTTAAATTTATTATGTAATTTCAAAGGTAAACTTAAAATATGCCCATAGGAAGGATCAGTATTTAAAAGTGTATAAGTTCCAACACAAACGGCATTTGAAGTTGCTTTTATTGTAGATAATTTAGAGCATTCTTCTTCTAAAGTTTTTTGCCATTCTTCAAGCATATTAGAATGATGTGTGTTGATGCCTAAATAATTATTAAATATATTTTTTCCTTCATCGTAAATAGAGAAGTGCATGGAATGAAGAGGCATAATTCCTTCAAAAGAAAAGCGAATATTTTCAAGAAGTTCAGCGCAAGTTGTTGAACTTTCAATTCCTTCTAATCCACTTTGTAAGAAAGAAAATGCTTTTTCTTTTTGTGTATATAATTCGTTGTAAAGATTGCATTCTTTTGATAATTTGTTTTTTGCTTCTAAAACATTTTGTCTTTGTTTGAAATTATGTGAAAGCATAAAAATATCTGCTACATTAATAGGTGAATTGATAATCTTTAAGAAAAGCTTTTCATCGATAATATGCTTTATTTCTTGATTATTTTCTTCAACTATATCTTGTACGAGAATAGTTGGAATATTTTTTATGATTTCAATAAATTTTTGTGTATATTTTGAATGTTCATTTAAAAAAGATAGGTGTAAAATCAGAAAAAGTGTTTCTTCAGAAGTCGTTTGAAGAATATCTAACAATTGATTTTCACTACAATTATTAATAAAATCAAGATGATAAGAATTTGATAAAATAGATGATAATATATGTTTATCTTCAGTAGAAAAACCAAAAACTAGGGCTTTATTAAAGCTTGTTTTCATTTCAGCGTACTCTACGTGCGTATTTTCTTCTTGAGTATTTTCCTCTTGAGAATTTATATATATATCAACTTTATCTGAAATTCTAATATTATGTTCAGCTTCATCAGGGTAAATATTCTTAGACATGATATTTTTTTCCTAGTTCATAGTTTTTTCTTTTTAGTATGCAAAAATTATGCCATGTCAAAGAATAAGAATATGTTTTGAAATAAAATATATTTCCTATAATTTTAGAGTGTTATGATAAAATAGCACCAGCAAGCAAAGTATTAGTTTCGTCATAAATAGCAAGAATTTGACCCGCAGCTACAATACATTCGTCTTCTTTGAATTTAATATGGAAAATATTTCTTTCTTCATCAAATTCTACAAAAGCAGGTAACATTTTTTGTCTAAAGCGCGTGCGCACAAAAAGGTTGTTATTATTCTTCCAATTATTGTATGAAACAAATATGTTAGCAGAATGCGCTGAGCATGAATTCTCATCTAAATGTTCTTTTGTCCCAAGGTAGAGAATATTCGCTTCTTTATCACGCTTTACTACATAGAGTGAACTTTTCCATGAAATTCCAAGGCCTTTTCTTTGTCCTTCGGTGTAATGCCAAAGTCCTTTATGCCTATGCTTTTGTTTTTTGAAAATTTTATGTTCTTCTTCAGTGTCGTGTTCTGATGGAATTATTTTTATCTTACCTTCTTTTGGAAGTTCAATATTTTTCTTCTTTGCACTTTCTAATATAAATTCAGTATGTTTGGTATTAGGTACAAAACAAATTTCTTGGCTTTCTTTAGGGATTGGCACTGCAATATTTTCTTTTGCCAAAATCTCACGAATGTATTCTTTTTTTAAATTTGCTAAAGGAAAAATTGCACGCTGTAAACTTTTCTTCGGAACAAGGGCAAGAAAATATGATTGATCTTTCGTGTTATCAGAAGCAACTTGTAAAACTTTATCAGAATTTTCAAAATCTTCAGTAAAATGTAATTTTGAAGAGTTTCTATTTTCTAATAGGTTAGAATTATATGGATTTTGAATTGTGTTTACGTAGTGCCCAGTGGCAATGTATGAAGCACCAAGTTCTAAAGCTTTATCAAGCAATATACCGAACTTCACATCTCTATTACAAAAAACGCAAGGGTTTGGCGTAAGCAATTCTTTATGCGCAATAATAAAAGGTGTAACAACTTTTTCTTGAAATTCATTTCGAAAATCAACAATATGCAAAGGAATTTGCCAATTGTCACAATGCGTTTGTAAAATAGAAAGATCTAAAGCTTCTTCAAGAAATCTTCCATGCAAGGCAAGCACTTCAAAGCCTTCTTCTTTGCCCTTCATGTGTAAGGACCAAAGAGCATAAAGACTATCAACACCACCACTTACAGCAACCGCTATTTTCATTGTTTACCTTTTTAAAAAGCTCCTTAACATACATTCAAAAAA
>CAYJIN010000014.1:18605-38657 GCA_964370245.1 uncultured Desulfovibrionaceae bacterium | reverse complement strand
CTCACATTTTACGTGGAAAATGTTTCGTTCGCTAAAGATTTATTCACGCTCTTCCTACTACTATATATTTATAACTTAATCAAAAGTTTTGTAAGGAGATAGGGGGAGAGCTCGAGAGGGGGAAAGAAACTTGCTTTTTCAAAAGCATGGTTCTTTCCCCCTCTCGACAATATAACTATTTATTATTACTTCAAACTAACTCAAGGCAATTTTTTCACGTAAAGAAAGAACTGCTGATGGAGTTACTGAAAGCTCATCAAGACCAACTTTATTGAAGAATTCAGTAAGAGCCATATCGTAAGCTAATTCGCCACAAATACCAGCCCAAATTCCGTTTGCATGCGCATTTTTACATACAATTTCAATCATGCGTAAGATTGCTTCGTGGTGAGTATCAGTGAATTCAGCAATGCTTTCGTTTTGTCTATCAACGGCGAGAGTATATTGGGTGAGGTCATTTGTGCCCATGCTAAAGAAATCAACTTCTTTTGCAAGTAAATCACTGATGATTACAGCTGCTGGGGTTTCAATCATAATACCAACAGGCACGTCTGCACTAAAAGGAATGTTTTCTGCTTTTAGCTCTGCTTTCACTTCTTCAATAACTGCTTTTGAGCGGATTACTTCTTCAACAGAAACAATCATTGGTAACATTACATATACATTACCATGCGCAGAAGCACGATAAATTGCACGTAATTGAGTTTTGAAAATTTCAGGGCGTGTAAGACAGATACGAATAGCACGCATACCCATAGCTGGATTTTCTTCTTTTGGAAGGTTGAAATAATCTGCTTGTTTATCAGCACCAATATCAAGAGTACGTATGATTACAGGTTTATCACCCATTTTTTTCACTACTGCGCTATAGGCTTCATATTGCACTTCTTCGGTTGGATAATCGCTACTTTCAAGGTAAAGGAATTCACTTCTAAAAAGGCCAATACCTTCAGCATCGCTTTTTAGAACAGCATCAACATCAGCAACGCTGCCAATATTTGCATAAAGTTTTACTTCGCGGCCTGATTTGGTAACGGTTTTTTTACCTCTATATGCTTCAAGTCTTTGCGCTTCTTCTTCAAGAAGTTTTTTCTTTGCTTGTTTATCAAGAAGTGTTTGCTCGTCTGGTTCAATAATCATTTCGCCAGTTTCACCATCAACAATAGCTAAAAGATTGTCATATTTAGCGTCTAAACTATCTTCTAAACCAATAACCGCAGGAAGGCTGAGTGTACGAGCAAAAATTGCAGTATGTGAATTTTTACTGCCTTGCGCTGTTGCAATGCCAAGAACAGTTGTTCTATCAAATTGTGCAGTTTCACTTGGCGTAAAATCAGGGCCTGCATATATTCTAGCTTCATCGAAACTATCAGAACTTTGTTTATCTAGCAAAATTTCTATAACACGGCGTGAAATATCTTGCACGTCAAGAGCACGAGCCTTCATATATTCATCATCCATTTCTGAAAAAATTTGAGCAAATTGTTTTGCAGCAAGGCTTACTGCATATTCAGCAGAGGCTTTATTTGATTGAATTTCATTTGTAACAGCTTCACGATAATCTAAATCATCTAACATCATTTGATGCACTTCAAAAAGCATTGCATTTTCTTCACCAAGCTTTTCTTTGGTTTTTTGACCGATAACACCAAGCTGTTCAATAGCTTTTTCTCTTGCTGTTTCAAAGCGTTGTAGCTCTTCTTCAACTGAATCAGTGCTTGAAAATTCAATATTCAAATCTAATTGTGCCGCAAAGTAAAGTTTGCCAATTGCAATCCCCTTTGAAACACCCTTACCCTGTAATTTAATCATAATTTATTCCTTATTTATTCAGATACCTGTAATTTTACAGACAAACTAGCTTTCACTAAAAGCAAATGTAAACTTAAATACTTCTACTCTAGAGAAATTACAATTTACTCTAGAATAGAAGTATTAACCTATAAATTTATTATAAATTATTTTCTAAAAATGCTTTTGCAGCTTCACATGCTTGATCAGCATCGTCGCCTTCAGCCGTAAAAATAATTTCATCACCTTTTTTAGCAGCCAAAGCCATTACTGCAAATAATTTTTTTGCATCAGCTTTCTTTTCACCTTTTTGAATAGAAAGTTGTGATGAAAAAGCTTGCAATTCTTTGATTAATTGGCCAGCAGGTCTCGCGTGAATTCCTTGTTCGTCTTTAATTACATAAGTAAATGAAGCCATATTTATTTCCTACCTTCAAAAATTATTTTTTTATAAAATTGACTTTTACACAAAATACCTTGTGAATAAAATATCTTAGCTCAAATTGCCACTTTTATAAAGTTCTATCTTAGTATATTAGCACAAACAAACTTTCTTTGCAAGTCTACTTTACGCAAGCAAAAAATACAAAATAGTATTATTTCATATATTTCTCTGTTGTCCAAAGTAGTAGTCATTAATATATAAGGAAAAAATTTACTTGCCACAAGAAATATAAAGCAGTATAACCGTGAAATAAATTGATAACTTTTTAGAAAGAGGAAAATATGTCAGCAGAAAATCCAAATTGCCCTAAATGTGAGTGCTCTTACACATATCACGATGGCGTTAATAATGTTTGCCCAGAATGCTCATATGAGTGGAGCGGAAATGAAAATGAAAACGAAAATGATGTAAAAGTTGTTGATTCTAATGGGAATGTTTTACAAAATGGTGACACAGTTGTTGTTATCAAAGACTTAAAAGTAAAAGGCGCTTCAAACCCAATTAAACAAGGTACTATTGTAAAAAATATTACATTAGTTGATGAAGCTGGCCATAATATTTCATGCAAAATTAGTGGTTTTGGATCAATGAATTTAAAATCTGAATTTGTTAAGAAAGCTTAAACTTTTTTGTCTCAAAAATTTGTCAATAAAAAACTCTTTTTTCTTGATTTAAACTATCATTTAATCAAGAAAAAAGAGTTTAGATTTATTAGATAAATATTATACACTAATATTGAGCTTATTTCCTTTACCTGAAGCTTGCATAGCTTGATTGCGCGCGGTAATTTCTTGCATATTTACGCTGAGTTGTTGCATCATTTCTTTTTGCATATTTTGTACTTCACTAAAAAGTTCAAGCGTAAAAGAGTTAGCCCCTTCCATGCTCACACCATTTGCACGCATATCCATACTTTGCCTCCTTACTAATTCATAAAAGCATTATCGACTTTTATTATAATTTCTTTAGGCAAAATGTATGTCTATTTTATAGATAAGTCTATTTTTTTTCAGCTTGGATGATTGCCTTATAAAGGTAATTCTCTAATTCGGTATTTTTTAAAAAATCAACTTCTAACTTTTCTAAATCAATACTTATGTTTTGAAAATTAAGGCTTTTAAGTATCAACTCTAAGTTTTGAATATCAATAGCACCAGATACGCATGAACAATATAAATTAAGAGAATTTACATATTCAACAGGCAGAGCTTTTTTAAGTAGAATATCAGAAATTACAATTCTGCCTCCACTTTTTAAAATCCGAAAAATTTCTTCATAAACTCTTTGTTTATTAGGAGAAAGATTTATAACACAATTAGAAATTACAATATCTGCTATTTCATTTTGAAGTGGAATATCCTCAATAATTCCTTCTAAAAATTCTATATTTTGCAAATGTAAGTCAGAAGTTTTTTCTCTTGCTCTTTCAAGCATTTCAACAACCATATCAATACCAATTACACGCCCTTTATGAGCATTTTCAGCTTTGTTTAGCCCCAACGATAAGGCTGCATTTATGCAATCATAACCACAGCCACAGCCCAAATCTACAACAGTTTCACCTTGCTTATAATTGGCAATTTTTGAAATACTACCACAACCAAAGAAGTAATTTTCATTTTGGCAAAAAGTATTAATCTCATTGAAATCAAAAGACTTAGAAGAAAAGCTAGAACTTGGTGTATTTTTTACAAACTTAGGTTCACAATAGCCAAAATCTTTTAAAATCAAAAGATTACGATATTTCTTTTTAATTTCATTGTGGAGCTCATTATAAGTTTTATCATTCATAGCTTTATTCAGGATAGTTTTTATTTTGCTCGCACAGCAAAAGAAGTTCTTCTTCATAAGGGTGCGCATTTTTTTTATCAACGCAGACATAAGCAGTTTCATAAGTATTTGTATTAAAATAATTTTCTACTGCAATTGCTATTTCTTCGTAAGCTTTTGAAAAAGTTAGTCCAACAGGGTCATTTTCAAATCTTTTTTGAATAAATGCATAACGTTGTGAAAGATTAACATACTCATCACCACTATAGTATTTATCAGCAAGATAAACGCAAATAGCAGGATAAAGATAATCAATATCGTCTACTAATTGAGTGGCATCCATAGCTTCAAGCATCTTGTTTTCAAAAAATAAACCAATCTTTTCAAGAACTTCATAGGGTATTTCGGTGTGCGAATTTACTATATTTGAAAGCGTAAGCCAGCCATAAGATTTCACTAAATCAGCACCAGCTTTAGCATGCAGTTTTTGTGGTCTACATATATCATGCAAAAGCCCACCACAAACACAATTTAAAAGAGAAAAATCTAATTGTAAGCTCTCTTTCAGCACGATGCCAAGGCGCAGAGCACCAAGCGCAACTTTACAAGAATGTTGCTTTGTTCTTAAAGGTAAATCCGCAGCAGACAAAATCGAAAAACATTCTGTAATAGATGGATTTTCTATGATTATTCTCTCTTCTAACTTGCTCATTATATCAATAAATTCACTTAATAATTTACTTTTTCTTCTAATTTACCTGCGCGCCACTGGATAAGCTGTGCAGAAATGCTAATAGCAATTTCTTGTGGAGTTTGCGCACCAATAGAAAGACCAATTGGCGAGTAAATCCTTTCAAAATCTTCTTTATTAAAGCCATTTTCAATCAAATGAGCATATGTTGCTTGCCTTTTGCTTTTGCTACCAATCATGCCAATATAGCCCGCGGATGTGCCCATACTCACCTGTAAAACATCCTTATCGCGCGCATGACCACGCGTTACAATTATTATGCCGTCTTGCGCAGTAATATTCTGTGATTTTATATAGTTACTAACACTTTCAACCTCTAAGCTAGGCAGAACAAGAATTTCAGATTTTTGAAAACGTTCTTTATTGCAAAATTCTTCTCTATCATCTAAAACAATCGTTTTAAAATCAAGAAAATCAGCAATTTTTGCTAATTCACAAGAAACATGCCCAGCGCCAAAAATATACAGTGAATATGGTTTTAGAATGGTATCAAAACAATACTCATACTGATCAATAATTATATTTGAGAGCTTTTTATCATCCTGAATTGATAGAACTATTTCTTGTGGTAATTGTTCTAAATTAATGTTCTTAACGCTTTCATTGGAACTATAGACAGCTTTTTGAACTTTATAGCTTTTAGAATCAGAATTTTGTAATTCAATTTGTGTTACGAGCACGCATGATTTAAATTCTTTTTCAGCATTTACAACTGTTTGATAAAGAAGAATATTTTCCTCTGTTGGAGCAATACATTCAAGAAGTAAACGTAAATTTCCGCCACAAATCATATCCATATCAGTAGCAGCTTTTTTTGTTTGTAAATCAAAAGAAAGACTTGTAGATTTATTTATATAACTAGCTTTATTTGCAAGAATTTCTCTTCCAAGTTCTATTGCTTTAGCTTCGTATAGTCCACCACCTATTGTTCCTAAAAAGGAATTATCTTCAAGCACAAGCATTTTTGTGCCTGCAGTGCGAGGTGTTGAGCCATTTTGTTCAACAATTGTAATTTCTACAACATATTTATTTTTTATGATATTTTCCAAAATTTCTTTGTATAATGTATTCATATTTTTATTATCCTTATTCTAGGGTTAGATCTATGAGATTTTCAGCTAATTCTTGATAGCTCATTTCTAAAAAGTAAATTTTCTTTTTCAGAGAAATACTTAGCTGATTTTTAGTTTTCAATTTATTTTTCAATAGGTCATCAAAATTATTATAGTTTATAAAACTATTTATTTTATTGTAACAATATTCATCAGTATCTCTTTGTGATTGAAGAATATACTTCTTCAATTCTTCCATTTTTACAAAGCAAAAGCAAGCCTTATTTTTATCTTGCAGAATTTCAAAATCTGCTCTAGTTGATAAATATTTAACATCATATCTCTTTTCGAAAGACATTTGAATTTTTTTGTAAATATTTCTTATCAAGTTATCATTCGTTGATTTTTCAAAATCAAGTCCAATAATGAAAATTGCTTTATTACTAAAATCTTCACCAAGCTGAAAGAGTTCAAAATCAATAACTTGAGGAAATTCCAATATAATTTCTTGAAATGTTGAATAATGTATATTAGTAAATTTAGATTTTTCTATATTTTTACTAAACTTGATCGATTGACTTTCTCTTCCAATAATTTCAATGGAATCTAAAACAGTAAAACTTGATTTATTTTCACATAAGCAACCAATATCACATGTTTTATAACGCAGAAGAGGCATAGCTTCACGCGTAAGGCTTGTTATAACAACTTCTCCATAATTACCTTTAGGAATATGCTTACCATTCTCATCAAGAATTTCAACAAATAAATCAAGATTTCTATTAGTTAGATGAGAAAAATTATTATCTTCAACTGCTCCTGCTAAACCAAATTCTGTTAATCCATAATGTTCAAAAACTTTACATTCAAAATTATTAGCTATTGCATTTTTTAAGGTTTGACTAGCAGTATCACCACTTAAAAGTATTGAATAAATTGACTTTTTTAAACTTGTTTCTTTTGCTAAAGCTGAAAGAGTGAGCGTGTGGGTAGGTATGCCTATAATTGTTGTTGGTTGAAATTCAATAAGTTCTTGAATAAGCATATCAAAATCATCTGTAAATGGAAAAATTTTGCACTCAATTTGAAGTTTTTCCATAGCTTTTATCATCAAATTACCAACACTACCCTCTCTTTCACTTGAATATAACATCGCAATTTTATTATTTTCTTTCTTGAGGATGTGAAGCATTCCATAAAAATAAAAATCAATAGTAGATTCTAAATCAATAATAGTTGAATAAATTCTTTTTGATTGATTTGAGCTTGTTCCTGACGTTTCAACACTTACAATGCTTTGAACTTCTGTTTGACTAACTGCTAAATATTTATCATTATTTTCAATAAGATTTTCACTTGATAGCAAAGGAATTTTTGTGAGTAAGGCATAAATTGCATCATCAAGCTTTTTAATTATTTTATTTTTATCACTATACCTAGCTTTTTTTATAGAATTTAAATAAATAAACTCTTCGCTAAATTCAAAATTAGCAAGGTCAGTTTTATAAGCAAATGAATTGCTCTGCGCGTGCTTACATGTATGCAGTAAACTTTCATACTGCCAGAGTTTCAAATAAAAGCTTAAATCTTCATCATTATTGATATTTACTGTGTAGTAGCGAGATAAAAATTCTTTTGCTTGAGATTCTAAGCCAAAAGCAGCTTTTCTTTTCTTTTTATCAGCTAATTCATCGTAATAATAAGAAATATCATAAGTATTAATTTTTTCTCTTATGTTTTTAATTTTTTTAAAAAAATCGTTCATAATTAACACTAATTACCTATAAAGACTTCTATTTTCAGTGGAAGTAAGATTATAAGCACAAAAGGGAATAAGTTTATGTCTATTTCCATGAAAAGCATAAATATGAATACAGCACTGCTTTAATCTATTTAAATCAATAGTATATGCATCTTGGAAAGCCATACAGCTAATGCTAAAGGTTTGCTCTTTTGCCTTTTTAATAAAATCGTCAAAAGCAGCTAATGGATTATTTATTTTATCTTCCTTATCTAGTTGATTTTTTATAGTTAATTCATCTAAAGAAGTTTTTTCAATTTCTCCTTGCCATGCACGCACAACCGTTTCAATGTTTCTGGCAGGTGCGTTTTCTAAAATATGTAATTTTTCATCTGAATCAGTAATTAAATTTAATGATTTTTCTGATTGTATATAATGAAGATTATTATTTTTATCTACAAAATATCTAGCATGAAAAGAGCATAGTGCATGCTCGCAATCAGAAGCAAGCGCATGATTTGTTTTCATTCTACCATTTGATTGTTTTGATATAAGTTTTATTACTTCTGGCAAAGTTATATGTTTCTGATTTTCCATATTATTTCTGCCAGATAAAGTCATTGGTTGAAAATGAAGCGCACGCACGCATGGGAAATTATCTATTGCAAAATCAAGAAGATTAGCTAAAGAAAATTCATTGATATTTTTAGCAATTGTGCATACCAAAACAACTGACAATCCTGCTTTTTCACAATTTGCAATAGCTTTTTTCTTTATTTCAACAAGTTTTGCACCACGCATTTTCAAATTGATTTCATCGTCAAGAGTATCAAATTGCAAAAAAACCCATGATAAACCAGCATCTTTTAGTTTTTTAACTAATTTTTCATCTTTTCCAAGAAGTATTCCGTTTGTATTGAGCTGTACTGCGGGAAATAACTTGCTTGCTTTTTCTACTAATTCAATAAGATAAGGATAAATAGTTGGTTCACCGCCAGAAAGTTGTAAAACAACTGGGCCTGCATTTTCACGGATCCATTTAATTTTTTCAATTAAATTTTCTAATGGTTCAAATGTATTTTCTTTATTATTTTGAGAACTTGCAAAGCAAATTGGACAAGATAAATTACATGCAGAAGTCAACTCTAACAAAACTGTGCAACTTGACTGCTCATGCTCAGAACAAATTCCACAATTATTTGGACATGTTTTATTGCTTAGAAAATTAAGTGGTTGTAAGTGTTTATGTCTATTATCTTTTTTATGCGAAAATTTTTCTTCCCATTCTTCAAAATTAGGTTCATTACGCCAAACAATGCTTTGAAAATCTCCATGCTCAGGACAAGATTTTTTCATAATAATTTCAGATCCTTGTTGAGAAAGAGAAGCTTCTATTGTTGATAAACATTGCGGGCAAACACTCTTTGTATTACGTATAAAACTCATCAATAAACCTTTAATCGACTTGCTTTTCCATACTTGGATCGATTCCATAAGACGATAAAATCATAAGGCATTTTTCCCAAACTTTCCCAACAATTTGACCACAAAACTGTTCATTACCCGATAGGCGCGATGTGGAATTATCATTTTCAAGACCTAAAATAGCATCGCAAGTATTTTCTTTTCCATGACAAATTTCTGCATTAAACCACTCAATAAGTTCTTCCCACATCAAAGCTTCATTTAAATCTGCTTGCTCAAAATCACTTCCTTTTGCTGAATACATCGAAAGTAGGCATAGCCCACCAGTAAGAGCACCACAGATTTTTCCTGTGTTTGCAACACCTTGCGCTAGTGCTGACGAAGCTCTTACTAAATTTTCATTTTCAAGCCCTTGCATGCGCAAAGCAGCAATAAGAAGAATTTGTGAACATGTGTAGCCTTTGCCACCTAATTCTAGAATCATCATTTGAGTATCAGTCATAGTAATTTCTCAATTATTTCAAAGTTATAGCTATTTATCTTCAAGAATTTTTTCCACTTCAAGCATTTTTCCAAGCGCAAGTTCTTCAGGAATATAGGTAAAACCGCAAGTTGGGCATCGTGGAAGTTCCACCTGAAAATTACTTTGTAAGTATGCGATATCAACTGGCATTTGCTCTAGAGGAACATTACATTTTGTGCACATCCAACCAGTGCCACTAATTTCTTTTAATTCAGCACGCATATATTACCTCTCAACTTTTTTATCACAGCAAGCTTCTTCATAGATTGCAGATTTATTTTCATTTGTAATTCCAGGCACTATCATGCGATGACTATAAGCATTATAGATTGTGTATGCCCCATCTTCCTCTTCTTTATATTCCACCCAAAAAGTTACTAAACGAGGGCGATATGCCACAAGTTTATGCCCATTTGTTTCATTATAAAATGCTGAATTTTCATCTTTTGTTTGCTGGAGGACATAGATTATATCTTCTCTTAATATATGCCTTGAGCCAATAATTTCTTCAACTTCGCTTGAAATATTAAGCTTCATAGTAGTATCAATCATTCTTTTTGCTTCATCTTCTTTATAGTGTTTAGGCCAGAATTTTTTTATCATATCATTTCGAAATTCAAAGCGTTTTTCTTGTCTTTCAAAAAGAGAAAGAAGTTTTTTCTTTGATGCTATTTCTAAAGATTGAGCTTTATCATTCGCATTTTTATCTGAACAATTTGGAAAGAGCAATTCAAGTAAATGCACAGCATCTTTATTTATTTTTTGATAACGCTCACGGCATATAGCACAATATACAAGAAGTGGATTTGAAGTATCTTCCACACGCGAATGCATGAATGTATCCCCAACTTTTGGTTGTGCATTTGCAGATAAACCACCGTAACCACAACATCTTGTCAATTCTTTTGCATATTCCATTTCTTCATATTCTTGACCAAGCCCATTCATCAACGAGCGGACAGAAGCATGCATTTTAGGAAACTCACGTGAAGAGCAAGGATCATGAATTGCAAGCTTTTGATTAGCAAGCAAAGCTTTATCTTTTGGCAATGGAGATTTTTCTAAAACTTCCCAAAGGCTTATTTGTTCAACCTCAGGGCAATTTTTTCTGAAAAATTCTGAACATGATGCACAAGCAAAAATATAGCTAGGCTTTCCTAATTTTTTCCATTTATCAATAAATTCTTCAACTATTTTAGATACATATTTTTCTTGCTCAGCCCATTGTGCTGGCATTCCGCAACAAGCAAGATGAAAACCAACACCACCATCAAGATTTTCTTTCAAATGTTGATATGCCATCATCACTTGATTTGGAAGAACTGTTGGTAATTGACAGCCAGGGAAAAACATATATTTATTTTCAGATTTATTTTCTTCTAAGTATGCAAATTGAATGAGATTTGAATTACTGAATGTCATATCATCAAGAGCAAATTCATGCGCAGAAGGCGGCATCCGCTTATCAGCATGCATAGTTTTGCGAGCAATTTTTACATATTCAGCCATATTAAAATTATTCGGGCAAACTTTTTCACAAAGCCCACATTCAGTACAAGAGTTTATCATTCCATTTGCTTGACGATAGCCACGCGTAATAGCTAAATTATTATACATTTCACGGAGATATCTTTTAGGATAGCTTTTATAATGTGCCAAGTATGAACACTGTTTTACACATTCAAGGCAAGCGCACTCAATGCAGCGCTCAGCTTCAGCTTTTGCATCTTCCAAGCTAGGAAAATTCTCATCTTGAAACTTTACTTCTTGTGTTTTTTCAATGCCTTCTAAATTAGTATAAAGCCTTGTTTCGTATGAACCTTCTTTTTCACGAGTGGAAGATGGATCAACATTTTGTAAAATTCTATCAATTGATAAAGTTGCGCGCTTTCCATCGGAAATTGATTTAATAAATGATTCATATTTCTTTGAACCACCTACAAGAATTTTACTATTTTCACTCACTAAAGTAGTTGGATTGATAATATTTTTTGATAAAAATGTATTGATTACTTGATTTTTTGAAGTAAAATCATCATCTAAAGCTATATACACAAGAAGAAAATCTTCTTCAAGTTTTGAGAAGAATTCATCTGAAATATCAATATCTTTTATAAATTCAACTTTCAAATTTTCTAAAGCTTTTACACAATCATCTAAAGCATTTTCAGGATAGATTGCTTTTTTGCAATTTTTTAAATCTTGCGCAATTTCATCTTGATAAAATATTGTAATATTATGCCCTTTTTTAGCAAGCTCATGCGCTAAAACAAAAGAAGAGATGCTTGCACCAAGAAGAGCAATTTTCTTTTTTGTTGATGGAAAAGGCATAACTCGAGTTGGTTTTGTATTGAGAACACAAGCTTTTTCAAGTAAATTTACTTGTAAACCAGTATCAATTTCAGAGCGTCTGCATGCTTTTTTACATTCACCTTCACACAAAAAAGCTGTGAGCATTGAAAGAGGAAGCGCTCTATCAAGAGTTTGGCGAGCTTTTTCTAACTTACCTTCGAGCATAAATTTTATAAAACTTCGAGCATCCACATGCAAAGGGCACATGCTTTGACAAGCAGGCGCTTCTTCTTGCGTGCATTGTGCTTCAAAGCGACGCAAAGTTTCTTGATCCATAAACCTAGTCCTCTACTCTGAAAAATCAATTATATCAAATACATTCTATAAATAGCATCTTAAACATTTTGTCACAAGTTGATGTTGAGGGGAAAACTTCGTTTATTATTAAAACGCTGCTTCCCCCTCTTGATTATCTAGTTTTTAGCTTTTCACTAAAACTTATTTATTTTTCAATGCTTCTAAAACAAGCTCAGGACGAGCAGGAATTTGAGTTACTTTCGCGCCACAAGCATTATTGATAGCGTTCAAGATAGCTGCATGACCAGATGTGAGTGGCAATTCACCAACACCAGCTGCGCCGAATGGACCAAATTCTCTTGGTTCTTCAAAGTAGTGAAGTTCGATATTATCAGGAATATCTTTCACATAAGGAATACCACCACCAATCATTGTTGCATGTTTTTGAATGTCTTCAAAATCTTCAGTGAGTGCCATACCGATACCTTGAGCGATACCACCATAGAGCTGACCATCAACAACAAGTCTGTTATTGATTTTACCAATATCACTCATAAGAGTAACTTTATCAACAGCTACTTTACCTGTTGCAAGTTCAACTGTAACTTCTGACATAAATACGCCATACATATAAACCATAAATGGTTTACCTTGACCATTTGCATCACAGTCAACACCAGGAATTGTGTAAGTTGCTTCATATTTTGTTTCTTTACCAGCAGCTTTCATTTCATCATAGTTCATGTAAGTGCCATCTGCTTTTTTAGAAGCTTCAAGTAAAGCTTCACAAGCTAAACGAATTGCGTTACCGATAACAACTTGTGAACGTGAACCACCAGATGGGCCAGCATTCGGGCATTTTTCAGTATCAGGCCATGTAAAGCGGAATTTTTCAGGGGCAATACCCATTGGGAATAAAGCTTCATGCGCAGTACCGATCGCACCGATATCAGCACCTTGACCGTGATCTTGCCATGCTGAACCAACAGTAATTGTGCCATCAGCATTCATTTCAATATAAGCTGCCGCTGAGTCAGGGCCATCAAGACCACAACCATAAGCACCAACAGAAACGCCAACACCTTTTTTATGTGTATCAGTTGATTCTGCTTTAGCTTTTTCTAAAGCTGCTTGATATTTAGGGCGAAGAGTTTCAATCATTTTTGGTAATGCAAATGAATCAGGGGTTTGACCACTGTTATTTGTTGAACCTTCACGATATACGTTTTTATAACGTAATTCTAATGGATCCATACCAAGTTTTTCAGCTAAACGATCCATAAGAAGTTCTGATGATAAGAATGATTGCGGTGAACCATAACCACGGAAAGCTGAGCCCCATGCATGGTTTGTTGCAACTGTTCTACCTTCACCACTCATATTAGGGATGTCGTAACCAGCACCGATGAATTGAGCACCACGAAGAGTGAGCAAATCACCAAATTCTGAATATGGGCCATGGTCAACATCATAATCAGTGTGCATAGCAAGGAGTTTACCTTCTTTATCAGCAGCAAATTTTGTTGTGATATAGAAAGGTGAACGCTTACCAGTGTATTGCATTTGTTGACGGTAAGTATATTTCAAGAAACAAGGGCGACCAGTTGCCATTGTTGCAGCACCAATTAAAGCTTCTGATGTTGGTGAGAATTTATAACCGAAAGTTCCACCCATTGGGTTAGCTTTTACAACAATTTGATCAGGCTCAACACCAAGACCAGGAGCAATCATGTAAAGGTGTAAGTGAACACCGATTGATTTTGAGTGAATGTGCAATTTGCCATCATCTGCATAATAAGCAAAAGTTACATCAGGCTCGATTGGCATGTGTGGTTGACGGCTTGAAAGCACGCTTTCTTCAACAACAACTTCAGCTTTATCAAAAATAGGTGCAGTGTCTTCACCTTTTGCAAGTTTTTGATAATAATAAGTGTTAGGTGTGCCAGGGTGAATTTCAATAGCGTCAGGGTCTTTTGCTTCAAATAAGCTCATGTAAGCAGGAAGAAGTTCAAGATCAACTTTAACTTTTTCAGCTGCTGCTTGTGCTTGTTCATAAGTGTCTGCACAAACTAAAGCAAGGCAATCGCCATATTGGAAAACTTTAGTATCATTCAAGATTGGTCTATCCCAGCCATCGCCAAGGTTAGTTGGGAATGTGATAAGACCTGTAATGCGGTTTTTACCTTTAATATCTTTATGAGTAACAACTTTGAATACACCAGGCATTTTTTCAGCTTCTGATGTATCAATGCTTTTAATATTAGCATGAGAAACTTTTGCTTGAACCATTGCAACATGTAAAGTATTTTCAGGCATTTTCAAGCCTAAATCAGCACCATAATCTAAAGTACCTGTTACTTTTGCAGCAGCAGTAGGACGTGGATAGTTTGAACCCCAAATACGTTTGCTTTCTGGCATTACGAAGTCAAGTGATTCAACTGGTTTGTCACCACGCATAACTTCAGCAGCAGCCATAACTGCATCAATTAATGGGATATAACCTGTACAACGGCATACGTTACGATGTTTTTGGAACCATTCGCGAACTTCTTCACGGCTAGGACTAGGATTTGCTTCAAGCAAAGCTTTTGCTGAAACAATAAAACCAGGTGAACAAAAACCACATTGTGCAGCACCATATTTAATCCAAGCTTTTTGGATTGGGTGCAAGCATTCAGTTGTTCCAACGCCTTCAATAGTAGTAACTTCTGCTCTATCAGCAATTCTACTCATTTTTACAACACAAGAACGAACAACTTTACCATCAACAATAACTGAGCAAGCACCACATTGGCCTTCGCCACAACCTACTTTTGTTCCTGTTAGTCCTAATTGTTCACGTAATACTGTTGATAATGTTGTACTATTATCAACAATTACATTCCTTTCAACACCGTTAACATAAAAAACCTTCTGTTGCATAGGATATCTCCTTCCTGTTTATAATTCAAACTAATAAACTGAAAATCGCCTCTAGAAAACTCCTTTTCCAAATGAACACGTAGGATAGTGGCATTCTGGACAGTTTTCGCAAAGGCCTCCGTGCGCAAGGCGCAAAATGTCATGCTTAGTAACGCGCATTCCTGCAAGTAACCATGGCATAACAATATCAAAAACACTGGCTTTGTGATACATCACACAGCCGGGAAGTCCCACAATGGGAACAGTGCCTTTGTAGGCTAGCATGAACATAGCACCAGGGTAAATTGGTGCACCATAAGTAATTATTTCGTCAGATACATGTTTGATGGCTGCAGGTGTTTTATCATCAGGATCAACACTCATACCGCCTGTAACGGCAATCATTTCTGCGCCACCAGCCAAAGCTTCTTCGATTGCTTTGACGGTTTGCTCTGTCTCATCAGGGACAATTTGCCATGAATGTAATTTGCAATTCCACTTGTCGATTTTGTTTTGCAAGATAGGAGTGAACGCATCTTTAATACGCCCCTTATACACTTCACTTCCAGTTACAACCAAACCAATTTTCAGTGGTTTGAATGGAAGAACTTGTAAGAGGGATTCTGAATTTGCACAACACTCTTCCACAGCTTTTAGTGATGTTTCACTAACCGCTAATGGAATAACACGAGTTCCCGCTACTACTTTAGATTTTTTTACCTCTTGCATTGTATGCGTGGTAGCAATAGTAACGTCGGGAATGCTGTTTAATCTGTCTAATAATGGCAGATTAATTTTTAGCAAGCCTTGTGTTGTTGCGCTTAAGCTAATTTTACCTTCATGGGGTTTGCCATATTCAATGTTGTTGCCACTTATTGCTTTTGCAATACGATAAGCCGCATCATCTTCATGAATAAGACCTTCACTTTCTTCCCAAATATAAAGGTTTTCTTTGCCAATTCTTAATAAATGCTCAACATCCTCTTCTCGAACAATGTGACCGCGAGTAAAAGCAACCTTTTTACATTTACCTGGACTAATTTCCGTAATATCATGACATAGCGTCAAACCAATAGCTTCTGAAACCGAAATGCACTTCATACTAGCGTCCTTTAGGCAATGTGTAACACATTGTAGATTTTGAGGTGACCGAGTGTGGGTCAACTCCGTTATACATTAATTTTCTCTTTTATGTCAAGCCTTAAACAAAAAGGAATTGTTTTTATAGCATTTTTTTAGCAAAAAACCAAGCAACTTTTCGCCCTAGCTCATACAAAAAGCTATATTGTGAAAAAAGCAACATAAAAGCCTTTTCTGAGAGAATTATTTTTTATCAATTATTTTTTTATATTTTCTTTACAATTATGTATAAAAGTATTATATATATTTAAGAGTTTTTATTTATCTTTACTATTTTTGTTGAGGTTGCAATGAAAGCATCAAAGGTTACCTATATTATTATTTTAATTGTTGGTTCATTTTTTGCTTTCTTGCGTTTTGAAGAACTGCAAAAAGAAGATGAAGCAAGAATTGAATTCTTACTCAAAAACTATTCTAAAAGTATTGAAAACACCGTTATTTCAAGCATAAATGTGCTCTATCCTCTTGAAAACTCTATTTTACGTGATAACGATGAATACACAGAAGAAGAGTTTATTAGTGTTGCCGAAGATTTTTATAATAAAGACATCCATCGATGTATTTATTATTTAGATGGTGGTATAATTCGTTATATTTATAGCAATAATCCTAATGATCAGGTGGCTATAGGCTTTAATGTATTTTCAGATGGAAATTCAACTCTTGAAGCAAATTATTCAAAAGAAACTGGAAAAATAACTGTTTCTGGCCCTCACAAACTATATAATGGAGGGCTTGGTATTATTGCACGAAAACCAGTATATAAAGATAATAATAAAGACAACTTTATAGGCTTTGCAAGCGTTATCATTGCCCCACAAGCTTTTATAAAAAGTATTGATATTAAAAATATTGAAATAATTGGCTATGATTATAGCATTGCTACTATCAATAACGGTAAAGAAGCAGTTTTAGTGCAATCAGAAAATTATGAAAGCACGAAAGCTAAAATTCACGATTTCAATCTTGGTGTAACCACTTGGCGCTTGGCGATCTATAACACTTCGCATTTAAAAAGTAATTTAGAGGCCTTAGTTATTCTTGTTTTAGCCTATTTTCTTGGAGCAACTTTTGCTTACATCATGCTAGTTCGCCTTGAAAAAAGAAATGAGAAACAAGAAGAAAATTTATGCATTGATCAACTTACAAAAGCATATAACAGAAAAATGATTGATGAATATTTTGAAAAAAATCCACAATTAGAAGCATTTACTCTCTTCTATATTGATTTAGACGACTTTAAACCAGTAAATGATAATTTTGGCCATGAAATTGGCGATAAGCTTCTTATTGCATTCACAGAAAGAGCAAAAGCGAACTTCAAAAAAGCCACTCCTTTTATTAGAATGGGTGGAGATGAGTTTGCAATCATTATTGAGCAAGAATATAATGATAAGATGATACAAAGCACAATAAATAGAATTAGTAATTTTGCAAATGCGCCATTCTATATTGATTCACACATTATAAAAATTTCTGCAAGTATTGGTGTTGCACAATTCCCATACGATGGCGACACAATGGAAAGTCTACTTTCAGTTGCTGATAAAAAAATGTATGATGATAAGGCACTAAAAAAATATAAAAATCAATAAGAAAATCTTCATAGCAATATAATAATAAAGCCCTTTGCGCATAATTTGTCAAAATTTGTCAAAACTTGTCAAAGGGCTTTTCATTGAAATGAGATTTACTTTGTAAAATTATAAAAATTTCTAAGGTCAATTTCATTCTATTTTACTGCTTATAAAAAAAGTTGCTTGTTTTTTTGATGGGTAATGACAATTTATTTACCACCTTTAAATAGCTCATCTTATATGAAAATAAATTATATTTATTTTTATTTATATTTAAATATCATTCTATTTGCACATTTTTATAAACAAAATCAAATAAATAACAGATAACAAAATTTATCTTTTCGCTTTACTTAAATTAAAAAATACTATATATTTATTTAATAGTTATTTTTTGAATTCCTTTAAAAATAATTGATTTGCTTTTTTACTATTGTTAAGATTTTTATAAGGTGATTTTATGTCAAAAAAATTAACTCTTCAGCGTGTCGACATACAAGTTGCAACGCTTATTGCAGTTATGGTTATCATTTCTGGTTTTATACTCTTTTTATTCGCCTATACCCTTAGTTACCGCGAGATGATTAATTCACTTGAAGAAAGAGTGAATGCAATTGCCGAATATACAGAAAAAACACTTAATCCTAACGTGTTTCAGACAGTTTTATCAAAAGAACAAATTGAAGATGAAAACTATATTACAGCCCACAAACTTCTTTCTACAATAAAAGAAATTTCATCAGCACAATACCTCTACACTGCAACAAAAAGAAAAGATGGAACTTTAATTTATCATATTGATGGGTTAGATGAAAGTTCAGAAGATTTTAGATATCCTGGTGATCTTATCGAGCCTGACTTTCAACCAGACTTAGAAAGAGCTCTCAACAATGAAATTGTTATGCCAGATGATATTATAAATTCTGCATGGGGCGATGTATTTGTGGCTTACTACCCTATCCATGATAAAAACGGAAATGTTATTGGTGCTTTAGGGGTTGAATTTCCTGCAAACAAGCAATATGAAGCGTATAGATATATTCGCATTCTTACTCCTTTTATTCTACTAATAACCTGTATTATTGCTATTTTTATTTCTGGTTATCTCTTTAGAAGAATTTCAAACCCACACTTTAGAGATTTATCTAACACTGATTCATTAACAAAACTTAAAAATAGAAATGCATACACTTTAGATGTAAACAACCTTATTCGCTCAAATCGTATAAGCAATTGTGCTCTTGTCCTTGCCGATTTAAATAGTCTCAAAGTAGTAAACGATAAATTCGGTCATAAAGCAGGCGATGAATATATTTCAGCTTTTGCAAGTTCAATTGAAAGCTCAAGTGATAAAGATCATGTTGCTTACAGAATTGGTGGCGATGAATTTGCTATTATTTTCTTTAACGTAACGCAAGAAAGATTAGAAACTTATTGTGAAAAAGTTAAAAGAACACTTGTAATTAATTGCGCTGTTGATTCTCCATGTTGCGGAGTTTCTATGGGTTATGCTTTTTGTGAAGCCAACACTGAAGAAGCTTTTGAAAAGATGCAAGTTGAGGCAGATCAAGCACTCTACGCAAATAAGAAATCTTTTTATGAAGCTCACAGTCATCTTGATAAGCGTTCTAGCTAGTTATATAGAAATTCATTATCGCTGTTTCATAAGTCAAAATAAAATATATCTTACAGAACAAAACTGCTAACACCTTTCAAAGTGTAGCAGTTTTTTTATTTTATTAGCACTTTTTATATCTTTTTACTTCTTTTATCAATTCATTAAAATTATTTGCTACTTTATGCTCAGCAACAAGCGATTTTAGATGAAACAAAGTTTCGCCAATCTTCTTTCCTTTGATTTGTAATTTAAGAAGATCATCACCACTTATGGCAAGTTTTAATTCTAAATTACCTTCATGATTAACTGACATATCATCTATAATATTAGCTAAATAAGCAAGTTTTGTTTTCATTTTTTCTATAATATTTTTATTCATTCCTCGTGAAAAAACATCGGCTATATGTGCATAGAGAAGAATAGAAAAATAAGAGCTTGAAAGTATTTTTATAACTTTAATTTTTTGCATTTTCATTATAAAATGCATTTTCATATGATTTGCACAAACAAAGAGGCATTGCTCTTTCATTTCATTACTAAACTTCAATCTTTTTGCAATATTTTCAATAAGTTGAAACCCTGCCATATCATGCCCATGAAAAGAGAGCGTTTCTTTATTATAAGTTAGTGCCTTACCACAATCGTGAAGTAAAATTGCCATAAGTAAATTAAATTTTTTAGGCTCTGTTATGGATTTATTTTGGCTATCATTACACAATTGACTTTCTA
>CAYJIN010000014.1:0-18505 GCA_964370245.1 uncultured Desulfovibrionaceae bacterium | reverse complement strand
TATTCATCAAGCATGCGTATAAAAGCCGCAAATTTCTTATTTCCAAACTGGCTTATCTTTTCAAATTCTAAAAGAATTCGCTCACCAGCAATACTTTGAGCAGTATGTGCTTTTTCAATAATTGCATTTTTTGTTTCTTCTTCAATGGTTAAATCAAAACAAATTGCAAAGCGTATAGCACGTAATAAGCGAGCAGAATCTTCATTGAATCTATCAATCGGATTTTCAACACAGCGTAAAATTTTATTTTCTAAATCTTTTTTACCTTGAAAAGGATCCACAATCTCATTTTCACCATTCAAATAGATTGCATTTATTGTGAAATCTCTACACCTTGCATCTTCTAATAAAGATGAATCTCTCCCCTCTTGATGCCTATATTGTGCCACTTGTATTTCTTTACAGGCAAAAACACAAATGCCCATATTTTTTGAAATATGCTTACCCTTTAGTTCATTAATAATAAATTTTTCAGGCGCATTTGTCGCAATATCAAAGTCGTGCAGTTCTTTATTCAGAATAGTATCCCGAACAGAACCACCGACTAGATATGCTTCATAGCCAGATGCATTGAGCTTTTTTAATATTTCTTGGTAAAGCATTACATTCTCATATCAAAAGCTTGTAGAAAAATTTTATTTAACATACTAGTTAAATAAGTATTTACCTACTTTTGTCTATGTTCTTAGCTATTTTATTATTTTTGTTAAACTATTGGTTTTCTTTTTTTCTAAATTCTTTATAAGATATTGAATATTTACGCATTCTTTGCCCCATAATTCTTTCTGTAAGACCAAGATATGAAGCTGCAGCACCCATATGCCCTTTATAAAGAGTAAGCGCTTCAGTTATAGCCCCTCTTTCGATATGCTCAATTTGCTCAGGGAGTGTCGCATAAGTGTATTTTGATTCACTTAGATGCGGTTTTGCATTTGAAAGTGGGCATGAATCACTATGAAGTTCATAAGGTAAATGCTGTGGTAGTATAAATGAATCATTACCTATAAGTAGCAGGCTTCTTTCAATAATATTTTCAAGTTCACGAACGTTGCCTGGCCATGAATATCTTTCAAGCATTTCAGATGCCGCAACAGAAAAACGTGGTTTTCCAATGTTGAGAGATTTTGCAAACTGCTCTAAAAAATATTCTGCAAGTGGTATAATATCACTCTTTCTTTCAGCAAGTTTTGGCAAATGAATGCTAAAAACATTAAGGCGATAATATAAATCTTTTCTGAAAGTGCCCTCTTCCACCATTTCTTCTAAAGGTCTATTCGTTGCAGTAATAATGCGCACATCAACACTTCTGCTAATTTCACTTCCTACGCGCTCAAAGCAACGCTCTTGTAATACACGCAACAAACGTGCTTGCGTTGTGAGAGAAAGTTCACCCACTTCATCAAGAAATAGCGTGCCTTTATCAGCCATCTCAAAGCGTCCTTTACGTGCTTGTAAAGCTCCTGTAAATGCACCTTTCTCATGGCCAAACAATTCACTTTCAACAAGATTTTCAGGTATAGCAGCACAGTTTAATGTGATAAATGGTTTTTCTTTTCTTACACTATTTTCATGCAAAGCTCTTGCTACAAGCTCTTTTCCTGTTCCACTTTCACCACGAAGCATTACTGTTGTTGCGCTTTTAGATGCTTGACTTATTCTTTCATACACTAATTGCATTGCCTCAGAATTACCAATTATATTTGTAATTCCGCGATGCGCTCTTTTAGGCAAGCGTAAAGGTTCGTGAGAATGCGTTTGCATTGAATTATGGTAAAGCTTGATATACGGCACAAAAGAATTTGCTATAACAGATAATAAACGTTCTTCATGCTCAGCATCAACAACTGTTTGCGTTGGCCTATCAATAGCGAGTGCGCCGATAACTTGCTCATTATATTTAATTGGCACGCACAAAAATGAAAGGGTTTCATCCGCTTTTCTTGCATGCGTTCTATTGAGAAATAAAGGGTTATTCATAACATCATGCACAAAAATAGTTTCGCCACTTTGAATAACTTTACCTACAATCCCCTCGCCTACAACATAATGCCCTTGCTTTTTTTGTTCGATGGAAAGCCCCGCCGCTGCTTCAACATACAAATCACCATCAACAGGGGAAAGCATCACCAAAAGCACTCTCTCTGCTTGTGTAAGTGAAGCAATAAACTCAAGAGCATCATCAAGAGTTATTTGCTTTTTTTGTAGATCATCTAAAATTTGAACTAATTGAACTAAATCAGATGTCTTTTGCAAATTGGTAGATTTTCTTTTTGGTTCACCGCTTAACGATAGTTTTTTCTTATGATTTTTTTCACTTTCATTTGTAACAACAACTGAATTATCCATGTGTAGACTACTATTATTCAAGCTTCTATCCTTCTAAGAAAAAATTTACTATTCTAAAATTGCGCATTTCAAATACTATATTTCTTCTTATAAAAAAATTTTCCCCTTTTAAACTAGGCGAAGTATAGCGAAAGTAATTCAATAAGTCAAAGAATTTATTACTTTTTTGTAAATAATTTAACTATCTAATTTTATTATACTATTTGATATATTTACATATTTGTTATTTTTTTATTGGTAAAATTCTATCTTTTTTATGCAACTTTGTACTTTAATTGCACATACAGATTTAGAAAAATCTATAATCCACTGAAATAATAGGAATAATACAATTGGCACACCTTTTGCTTTATTAAGAAAAAATACTTTACTAGGTGGTTTTTATGAATTTTGCAGACATTGGTTTTATGTTGATATGTTCAGCATTGGTTATGGTTATGACTCCAGCTTTAGCTCTATTTTATGGAGGCTTGGTGCGAGCAAAGAATATTTTATCAACAACAATGCATTCTTATATCTTAATGGGTATAATTCCTGTTCTTTGGGCAATTTGTGGTTATTCGCTAGCTTTTGGTCCTGATCACTTCGGGCTTATTGGCGATTTTTCATTCTTCATGCTTGAAAATGTTGGCATGGAAGGAGGCCCAGTTGATAATATACCGCATTTATTATTTATGGTTTTCCAATGTATGTTTGCAGTATTGACTATTGCTCTTATTTCTGGTGCTTATGCTGAAAGAATTAGATTTTCGGCAATGTTATTTATATCTGTATTATGGTTATTCCTTGTTTATTCTCCAATGGCTCACTGGGTTTGGGGTGGCGGCTGGTTATTTGAACTTGGTGCTGTTGACTTTGCTGGCGGCGCAGTTGTTCACATGGCTTCAGCAGCGGCAGCTCTTGCAATTGCACAAAGTTTAGGTTTCCGCAAAAAAACAATTGATGCGCCAACTCCGCACAATTTACCAATAACTCTCTTAGGTGCTGGCTTATTATGGTTTGGCTGGTTTGGCTTCAATGCTGGTTCTGCACTTGCTGCAAATGAATTAGCTGTACATGCCTTTGTTACAACTCAATTAGCGGCTGCAGCTGGCGTTGTTGGATGGGTTGTTCTTGAATGGAAAAAAAGTGGCAAACCAACAACTTTAGGTGCTGCTTCTGGTGCATTAGCTGGTTTAGTTGCAATTACTCCTGCAGCAGGTTTTGTGCCTATTTGGTCATCAATTATCATTGGTTTAGTTGGCGGTTTTGTTTGTTATCTTGGTATATTCATCAAAGACAAATTCAAATTTGACGATGCCTTAGATGTAGTTGGTATTCATGGTATTGGCGGAACATTTGGTGCATTTGCAACAGGTATTTTTGCTTCAGAAGCTATCAATGGCGTAAATGGTATTTTATACGGAAATGCGCATCAGTTATGGGTGCAAGTAATTTCAATTTTCGCAACATGGATTTTCTGCTACGTAATGACTAAAATCATTATCAAAATCGTAACTTGCTTTGTTCCACTTCGTGCAGATGAAAAAGCTGAAGTAAACGGTCTTGATATTAGCGAACACAACGAACATGCTTACAAAATATAATGTAATAATAAGGAAATAGAAATGAAAAAAATAGAAGCAATTATCCGAGTTTCACAGCTACAAACTGTTATTGATGCCTTAGTTGCGAATGAAGTTCATGGGCTCACATGTTCTAAAGTGCAAGGTTTTGGTCGCCAACATGGAAATACTGAAGTGTATCGTTCAAGCACCATAAGCCCACACTTTGTTGATAAAGCAAAAATTGAAATTGTTATTCCAGCAGAAAAGCTTCAATCAGTTATTGATATTATTTTAGCGAGTGCATACACAGGCGAAGTGGGTGACGGTAAAGTATTTGTATATGACATTGAAAACACTTATCGCATCAGAACAAAAGAAACTGATATCAGCGCATTATAAAAAGTTAATTCTAAAAAAATAATATCAGTTCTAAATATCCCCTTTTTTTGGAGCTTTTATTATAAAATCCCTTCTCTATTTCTATAGGGAAGGGATCCTTTTATTTATAAATACAATTAGTTATTTATAAAACATTCGCTTTCATTTCTTTCACATAGGCACTAATATGTTCTTTTGCATTTGCGCCATGTTTTTCAATAATTTTTACTATTGCACTGCCAACAATTACACCATCGGCATATTTTGAAATTGATTTTGCTTGTTCTGGCGTTGAAATTCCAAAACCAACACAAACTGGAACATCAGTTACATTTTTTATAATTTTTGTCATTGCCTCTAAATCTGTTCTAATTTCAGAGCGCACTCCAGTTACTCCCATAGAAGAAACAAGATAAATAAAACCATTTGCTTGTTTTGCAATTTCTTCAATGCGTTGTTCTGAAGTTGGGGCAATAAGTGAAATTATATCCACATCATTTGCTTTTGCATAAGGTGAAATTTCAGCATGCTCTAAACTTTCATCAAAAGGCAAATCAGGAATGATAATTCCGCTTACACCGCATTCTTTACATTTTTTGAAAAATTTATCATAACCATAATTAAACACAGGATTAATATAGGTAAGAAAAACAAGTGGAGTATCAATTTTTTTGCTTACTCTTTTGAGCACATCAAAAATTTTATCAGGTGTTGTTCCTGCTGATAAAGCACGCATATTTGCTGATTCAATAACTTTTCCTTCAGCAATTGGATCTGAAAATGGAATGCCAATTTCTATTAAATCTGCGCCAGCTTCTGCCATCGCTAAAATGTATTCTTCAGTACAGTCCAAGTGTGGATCACCAGCAGTTAAAAATGCAATAAACGATTTTTTACTTCTTAATGTATTTGCTATTTTACTCATGTAAATTTATTTCCTTTTTTATATAGATTTTTGCTTTTAGCACAAAATCCTCACTGCGCAAGAAGCGTCGTTCTTGCTTGTTCGCTAAAGATTTGTTCACAAAGCTCACAACAATAGTATGCCTTTATTCAAATAAATCTAAACCCTTATAACGTGCTATTGATGCAACGGCATTTATTTATAAAGATTTTGGCTTTTAGCACAAAATCCTCACTGCGCAAGAAGCGTCGTTCTTGCTTGTTCGCTAAAGATTTGTTCACAAAGCTCACAACAATAGTATGCCTTTATTCAAATAAATCTAAACCCTTATAACGTGCTATTGATGCAACGTCCTTATCGCCTCTTCCTGATAAGCATACAATTATTATTTCATCTTTTTGCATACTTGGCGCAATTTTCTTCACATGAGCTACAGCATGTGCAGATTCAATCGCTGGAATAATTCCTTCAACTTTTGATAAATATTCAAAGGCTTCAACAGCTTCATCATCAGTCACAGGAACATATTTCGCTCTTTCTATGTCATTCAAATACGCATGTTCAGGGCCTATTCCAGGATAATCAAGCCCCGCTGAAATCGAATGAACAGGCGCAATTTGACCACATTCATCTTGGCAAAAATATGATTTCATTCCATGAAAAATTCCAAGCCTACCCTTTGCAATCGTTGCCGCATGTTTATCCGTATCAACCCCATGCCCAGCAGCTTCACAGCCAATTAGCTGAACATTCTTATCTTTTATAAAATGATAAAACATTCCAATAGCATTGCTACCACCACCAACGCAAGCCACAACAGCTGAGGGAAGTTTATTTTCTGCTGCTAAAATTTGCTCACGAGCTTCAAATGAAATTACCGATTGAAAATCACGCACAATTTGCGGAAAAGGATGTGGGCCCATAACAGAACCAAGCACATAATGCGTATCATGCACACGGGCAGTCCATTCACGCATTGTTTCATTCACTGCGTCTTTCAAAGTCATCGTGCCGCTTGTTACAGCATGGACTTTTGAACCAAGAAGTTCCATTCTGTAAACATTCAGAGCTTGACGTTCAGTATCTTCTTTACCCATGAAAATTTCACATTCAAGGCCTAATAAAGCTGCTGCTGTTGCTGTTGCAACACCGTGTTGCCCAGCGCCAGTTTCAGCTATAATTCTTGTTTTACCCATTTTTTTTGCGAGTAAAACTTGCCCTAACACATTGTTAATTTTGTGAGAACCAGTATGATTTAAATCTTCACGTTTTAGATAGATTTTTGCTCCGCCTAAATCTTCGCTCATTTTTTTTGCATAATAGAGGCGCGATGGTCTTCCTGCATAATTATTCAAAAGCTCTGAAAGTTCTGCATTAAATTGCGGATCATTCTTATAAAATTCATATTCTTTTTCAAGGTTTAGAATTTCATTCATAAGAGTTTCAGGAATATATTGCCCACCATGTATGCCGTATCGACCTTTTATATTTTCTTGCATTTTAAATTCCTTTATTTGTAAATTTTTTGTTCACTTTTGCGAACTTTTTGAACTAAAGCAGAAATCAATTCTCCATCTTTAGCCCCATTTTTTTCAGCACCACTTGAAAGATCAATGCAATAAGGATTAATTTTAATAGCTTCATCAATATTTTCTAAATTAATACCACCTGCTAAAAAATATTCTTTATCTTTAGGCAATAATGACCAATCAAAGGTTTTTCCACTTCCAGCTATTGGTGCATCATAAAGAATAAAATCAGTATTATTAGGTAATGTTTCACCAATTTGCAATGCCTTAATAATTTTTACATCAGGCATTTTTCTTTTACATTCCGCAATATATGCTTCATTTTCTTTGCCATGCAATTGAATGATATCAATAATATTTTCTGAAACAATTTTTTCAATATTTTCAATATCTTCATCAACAAAAACGCCAACTGCAAGAATTTCTTTATCAAGCTTTTCTTTGAGCAGTTTAGCCTTCTCAATAGAGATTTGTCGGCGTGATTTTGCAAAAACAAAGCCAATATAATCTGGCTTAGCGATATTTACAAAATTGATATCAATTGGATTAAAAAGGCCACAAATTTTTATTTTTGTTTCGCTCATTACCCCTTTCCTCTTAATATATCCAAAGCCTTCTTTTTATCACTGCTTCGCATAAGGCTTTCACCAATAAGAACCGCATCTACTTCATTTTCTTCAAGAATTATAACATCTTCTCTTGTTGAAATTCCACTTTCAGCAACAAATAAAATATCAGAAGGAACATGTTTTCTAAGATTTACAGATGTTTGGATATCGACCTCAAAAGTATCAAGATTTCTATTATTTACACCAACAATTTTTGCTCCGCAATCGAGAGATTTTTTGAGCATATCATAACTATGGCTTTCAACCAATGCGTCCATTCCAAGTTCTTCAGTAAGCTTGATAAAATCTGCCAAAGTTTTTTCATCAAGAATTTCAGATATTAATAAAAGAGCTGATGCTCCCCACATTTTTGCTTCATAAATTTGATAGGGTGAAATTATAAAATCTTTTCTAAGGGTTGGAATTGAAACTTCTTTTGAAATTTCAAGAAGATATTCACCTTTACCTAGAAAATATTCTGGTTCTGTCAAAACTGAAATTGCAGAAGCGCCTGCTTTTTCATATTCTTTTGCAATTTCAAGATAAGGAAAATTTTCAGCAATTACACCTTTTGATGGTGAAGCTTTTTTTGCTTCACAAATAAATGAAATTCCCTTTGCCGACAAAGCCTTATGAAAAGGATAGTCAAAATCAGCTTTGATAGTATCGAGCCTATTTTGAGTTGATTGAACAATTTTATCAAGAAACATACTAGACCTCATTAGAAATTTTTATAAATTTTTCAAGTTGTTGCATTGCTTTACCAGAAGCAATAACTTCTTTCACTTCTTCTATTGCTTGTGTGAAGGAAATATCTTTTGCAACATAAAGTGCAGCCGCTGAATTCAGAATAACAGCATCAGTTTTTGCGCCTTGCTTGCCTTGTAAAATATCTTTAATAATTTGCGCATTTTCTTCGGCATTTCCACCAGTTAAAGCAGATTTTTCACAGCGTTCAAAGCCAAAATCTTCTGGCTTAATTACATAAGATTTCGTCCAACCATTCTTCACTTCACAAACAAATGTTTCAGCTGAAAGTGAAATTTCATCAAGTCCATCACGCCCATACACCACCATAGCTTTTTTAACGCCAAGATTACATAAAACCTTTGCAATTGGCTCAACAAGCTCTTCTTCATATACGCCAAGAAGCTGCATTGTAGCACCAGCTGGGTTTGTAAGTGGTCCTAATATATTGAAAACTGTTCGTATACTTAATTCACGGCGAATAGGGGCAACATACTTCATTGCAAGATGATAATTTTGTGCAAACATAAAACATATATCAATATTTTTCAAAACGTTGGCACTTTTTTCTGGTGCAATGCCAATATTTACACCTAATGCTTCAAGCACATCAGCTGAACCGCATTTACTTGAAGCCGAGCGGTTGCCATGCTTTGCAACAGGAACGCCCGCAGCCGAAACAACTATAGCAGAAGTTGTTGAAATATTGAATGAATTAGAATGATCACCACCTGTTCCAACTATTTCAAGAGCTTCTTGATCATGAAGAAGTTTTACGCAATGCATACGCATTCCTGCTGCTGATGCAGTTATTTCATCAATTGTTTCCCCTTTTAATGCAAGGGCAACAAGATAAGCGGAAATTTGCACTTCACTTGCTTTGCCACTCATTATTTGATCCATCACACCAAGAGCCTCGTCATAACTGAGATCTTGCCTTTTAGAAAGTTTTATAATTGCTTCACGTATCATATTCTATTCCTTCTCGATTTGAATGAAATTCTTAATTATTGTTTTACCCTGATGGGTTAGGATTGATTCTGGATGAAATTGCACTCCAAAAACATTGCATTCTTTGTGCTCTATTGCCATAATTTCATTATCTTTTGTTAGAGCTGTAATTTTTAGACATTCTGGCAAAGTTTCTTCTAATCCCGCCAAAGAGTGGTAACGAGCGACAGAAAAGTTTTGAGGCATATTTTCAAATAATTTTGAATTGTTCATCTTTTCAATTTCTGATTGTTTACCATGCATAAGTTTTTTTGCATAAGAAACAGTGCCACCAAAAGCTTCAAAAATTGATTGATGCCCTAAACATACGCCAAGGATTGGAATTTCTTTATAAAGTTTTTGAATCAACTCAATACAAATTCCAGTATCTTTTGGTTTTCCAGGCCCTGGTGAAATGATTATATGCGATGGTTTTAGCGCTTTTATTTCTTCTACGCTCAATTCATCATTTCTAATCACTTGAATATTAGGATTGATTGCCCCAATCATTTGATATAAATTATAGGAAAAACTATCATAATTATCTATCAATAAAATTTGTTCACATTTGTAATTTTGCATAGTAATTTCCTTTTTAAAAATTATTTTCTGAATTTTCTAATGCATTCATTACAGCTTTTGCTTTATTAATACATTCTTGATATTCACTTTTCGGAAGGCTATCAGCCACAATTCCAGCACCTGAGCGCACATATACTTTATTATTTTTCTTGAAGCAAAGCCTAATTGCAATGCATGTATCCATATTACCTTTAAAATCAAGATAGCCAATTGCACCGCCATAAATTCCACGCTTATTTTTTTCAAGTTTATTGATAATTTCGCAAGCTTTAATTTTTGGTGCACCAGACAAAGTTCCAGCAGGCAAAACGGCTTCAATAGCGTCAATGCCATCACAATCATCCTTAATTTTACTGCAAACAGTTGAACCAATATGCATAACATGTGAGTATTTATGAACTTCTTTATATTTCACTACTTCAACCGTAGAGAATTTGCTTATTTTACCTAAATCATTTCTACCTAAGTCGACAAGCATATTATGTTCTGCAAGTTCTTTTTCATCATTGAGTAACTCTTCTTCAAATAGTGAATCTTCTTCATTATTTTTACCACGAGGGCGAGTGCCAGCAAGTGGAAATGTGAAAAGAGATGAATTTTCAAGCTTCACTAAAGTTTCAGGTGATGCACCAGCAATTTCATTCGTATCACTTGAGAAATAGAACATATACGGTGATGGATTTGTCATGCGCAAACTTCTATATGTATTGAGCAGACTTCCCTCAAATTCAGCTTCAAGGCGATTTGAAAGTACAACTTGAAAGATATCACCCTCAAAAATATGTTGTTTTGCTGTTTCTACCATTTGACAATATTCTTCTTCATTAAACAAAGATTTAAAGTCAGATTTTAATTTGCCTTCATAATTATAACTTAAGTCAAAATTCGTAATAACATATTTTATTCTTTCAATTTCTTCAATAGCTGATGTATATTCTTCTTCAAAATTATTTGCTTCTATATTTACGATAAGCAAAAGTTTTTGTTTGTAATTATCAAAAACTATAACTTTTTTGAAAAGCATAAGATCAATATCGTAAAAATTTTCTACGTCGCTCATACTATTTTCTTGAAGCTTTAAACTTGGCTCAGTATATTTTATAAAATCATAGGCAAAATAACCAACTAATCCACCTGTAAAGCTAGGTAAGTCATCTATTTTAGGACTAGAATATTTTTCAAGTAAGCCTTGTAAATAAAGCTTTGGATTTGTGTTAATAATTTGTTCGCCACTTTCATCTTTAATAGAAAGTTTACCATCTAAGCACTTAATTTCTAAATTTGGTTCATAGCCTAAAAATGAATATCTACTCCAAGACTTTGAATTTTCAACGCTTTCAAACAAAAAACAATGTTTTGAAATTGATTTTAATGCTTTTAATACATTAATAGGAGTTGTTGAATCAGAAGGCATTTCATAAATAATTGGCACGATATTATATTCTTGCGCTAATTCTTTTGCTTCTTTGTATGATGGCTTGAACATTTTTCTTCCTCTTTATAAAATTTAAAATAAAAAATCCCTCAGCTCACTTAATGAACTGAGGGATAAAAGCCTTATAAAATAATGATTACGACTTATTAAAACCTCTGCACGACAAAGCGAACTCAACTACATTGTAGAGAGCCACCAACGCCATGAAAAAGATTTTAAAGAAATTGTGTTCATAAATTTTGTTTCCTTATACTGTATATAAACATAATGAAATAATTTTGTCAAGAGTTTTAGAAAGTTACAAAAAGGTAATTAAATTGTACCACGCTTGAGGGCAGAATCAGGCACGACAATTTCGCCAGGCACTGTAAAAGTTTCAGGATTAGAAGCCGCATAAGCAAACCAAAAAGCGTAAATTCCATACATCTGCTGCATGGATGCGTTTAATAATTTACCATCAATACATCTTCCATATTCATTCCAGATTGATCGTGTGCCATAATCAAAAATTTTACCCTGCTCTACATAGAAAAGCCCTGGTCTTTGATCCGTCCAAAATTGCCTATCAAACACGCGAACAGTATCAAGATTTACATCATGAATAGCCACCAAAGCACGAGGTCCAAGATAAAAATTTACGGCTTGCTTTTCACGAATATAATCAATATCAATCGCAACTAAAGCTTTATTATCTTCAACTGCATAAATTTGAGTTTTGGCTTCCATTCTTGTATCATAATGTGTAAGCGGAAAGAAAATATTTTCATTTTGATAATATGTATCTTCTTTTTGATACGATCCGTAAGGATCACGCCCATAAATTCTTGTTGAACTTGCTTCTGGTGTTATCATAACTTTAGCTTTTGGATAAGCTTTACTTGCTAAATTCCATTTTGTCCAAAAAACAGGAAGAATTCTTAGCCCTGTTCCAAGGAGCGGGCCTTCAAAACACATTCCAAGAAGTTGAGACCACTTTGAACCCGTATTTCTATCAATCAACACACTATTATTATTATATAATTCGCCAGAAGTATCAAAGATTAAATTTTCTCTGCCAACTTTTGCATCATAAAAAGCTAAACAACCGCTAATGGGTGAATAGGTTAAGCAATAGGCTTTACCGCGATTTAATTCATTCAAAACTTCATGCCAAACCATAATTCTTTGTGGAATAATACGAACATCCTCTGGCGCATCAGGGTATGAGAACACAAAAACAACTTCATCTTCATCAAGCGCCATTGCAGCATCAGAAGTTGAATAATATTTAGGAGTTGCAAGTGATGGAATGTCGCCATACGCAACACCAGTATCGTGCACTTGATCAACAATTGCCTGCAAATCAGCCTTAGAACGAGGCAAAGCAGAAGAAACATCTACAAAAGAAAAACCATGCAAAGCTGTTGCAAGCCCGCCAATTGAAAGCGATTTTATAAAATTTCTTCTTGTAAACATGCTCTTTCCTAGTTTGTAAGTTTGTGTATCTTTCTAAAGTTCCAAATAAACATACAACTCTTATCGGCTTTAACTCTATTATTATTAGCTTATTCTTTTATATTTCTCAACGCAGCTTGTGTGATTACGTAGGCAGTTTGTGCGCCATGGAAAAGCCTGATAAGTTCATTAGATATTGGAGTATTTTTATAGAAATCATGCAAATGCGATGATAAATCACGCAAATCATCAAAAGCACGACGAACACGTTTTTTCGTGCGCACAATCCCCACATAATTCCACATAATATTCTTTATTGATGCCCAATCTTGAGCAATAAGTGCAGGATCATCATTATGTTCGCTGCCAGTATTTTCCCAATCAGGAATTGAATCAAGCAATTTTTGCGTAAAAACATCTTTATATTTAGGCATATGCGCAATATATTCAGCTGTGCTTGCGCCAAAAGTTATTGCCTCTAACAGTGAAGAAGAAGCTAGACGGTTTGTTCCATGAATGCCCGTGCAGGCGCATTCGCCAATAGCAAACAAGCGCTCAAGGCTAGTTCTACCTTTCGTATCAGTAAGAATTCCGCCGCAATAGTAGTGAGCCGAAGGCACAACAGGAATCATATCTTTGCTAAGATCAATCCCTAACTTTTCGCAATGCTCTGAAATTGTAGGGAAACGCTTGGTAACATCACCAGCAATAGGTGAAGGATCAAGATAGACATATTGTGCACCAGTTGTGAGCATTTCTGAAACAATTGCTTTTGCAACCACATCACGAGGTGCTAATTCCTTACGGCTATCATATTTCTCCATAAAGGTTTTACCCTCTTGGTTGCGCAATAGAGCCCCTTCACCACGCATTGCTTCCGTAACTAAAAAGCGATCAGAATCAATATGATAGAGAGAGGTTGGATGAAATTGCACATGCTCAGTATTCATCAGCCTTACGGATGCTCTTTTCGCCATTGAAATTGCAGAACCAACTGAAAACTCGCTGTTAGTGCTATGTAAATACACTTGTCCCACACCACCAGATGCAAGAATTGTATGGTTTGCAAGGAAAATTTCCACTGCATTGTCTTTACTATTCAATACATATGCGCCAAGACATTCATTACGAAGTTGATAACGATATTGCGGTAAGTCGGCGTGATGTTCAGTTGTCAGCAAGTCAATTGCTGTATGATTTGTAAGAATTGTTATGTTTTTATGGGTATTTACAGCTTGAACAACACCGTCCATAATCGCGCGCCCAGTATAATCATGGCAATGCACTATACGTGCTCGGCTATGCCCACCTTCTTTAGTGAACTGAAAAGAACCATTTTCAGTTTCAAAAGGGATTTCAAGGCGATCGATTAACAATTCTTTCAGCCATTTATGGCCTTCTTGAGCTAAAAAGGTAATAGCATTTTTACTGCTTACATAATGCCCTGCAACTAAAATATCCTTCACGAGAGATTTTTGATCTTCTTCATCAGGAGAATAGATGATACCGCCTTGAGCAAGGTTTGAATTGCCTCTATCAAGTTCACTTGTTGGGGAAATCATTGTTACTTCAATGCCGGCATCAGCCAAGTTCAAAGCAGCAGTGCAGGCAGCTAAGCCCGTTCCAATAATAAGAGTTTGAGTGCGGTATCTTCTTGGATTCATAACTTATTCTCGTTTTTCAAAAGGAAATTAGCAAGCGGCAAGCATGCGAGTGAGCGAAAGCAAAGCATTTTCTCTAAGATTATCATCAATTTCAAATGGTTTTGCTTTATTTTCTTTAATTTCTTGAAGCTTTGAGCATACATTTTCTTCAGTAATTTTAGCCATATTTGAACAAGCAATATCTTTCAAAGCAAATATTTTTTTATTTGGATATTCTTTTGCAAGTCTATCAACTAAATTCACTTCTGTCCCGATAATGAGCGTTTCATCTTCTTTCAATTCTTTCGCTAGTTTAATAATAAATGAAGTTGAACCAGCATAATCAGCAATATCTACAAGTGCTGGAGCGCATTCTGGATGAAGAACTATTTTACAATTTGGATATTTTGCCCTTGCTTGCTCCATATTCTCAACGGTTAAACGCGCATGAACAGCGCAACAACCTGGCCATAAAAGAATTTGTCCTTTTTGCGAATCATCAACGTTTAGAAGTTCACCTTGCTGACGAATATTTAATCTTTCAAATTTTTCAGGCGAAATTCCCAAAAGTTTTGCAGTGTTTTGCGCTAAATTTCCATCAGGTAAAAAGAGAACTGAACCGTTTTCACAATCTTTTTGTGCTTCGTCTAAAGCCCATTGTAACATGGTTTTTGCGTTTGCTGATGTGCACACTGCACCACCAAATTTTCCAACAACAGCTTTTACATCTAAAGGAGTGTTCACATAAGCTAATGGAATTACTTTTCTTGTGCCAGCATTTAATTTTGTAAGAACTTTATCTAAAGTTTTTGCAGGCACCATTTGCGCCATAACACAATCTGCTTCCATTGTTGGAATATGCACAAATTGATTTTCTTTTGCAAGTAAAGTTGCTGTTTCAGCCATAAAGTTAACACCACAAAAAACTATGTGTTTTGCATCAATTTGATCCATAAGACGAGCAAGCTCTAAAGAATCGCCTGCTTTATCAACATGTTGCATTACAGCATCTGATTGATAATGGTGGCCTAAAATAAAAAGTTCTGAACCAAGTTCGTCTTTAAGTTTTTGTATATTTGTAGTTAGTGTATTTGACATGTTTTACCTTTTTAATTGAAGTATGTATAATTTATAAATTAGTCTTGAAATCGCATTGAAAAATCAGCAGTTGGCGCTGAATGAGTGATTTTTCCCACAGAAATAAAATCTGGCCTTCTCTCAGAACAAACCAAAGCAAGAGAACGTATTGTTTCTATGCTAACATTTCCACTGATTTCAGCTTCTATATCTGCTGGGATTATAGGAAGTGTTTTTTTCAATAATTCTAAAGACATGTTATCAAGCATAATACGTTCAGGTTTCACTGAAACAGCTTCTTCAACATCTTCAAAAGTTCTGCATTCCACTTCAATGGGTGGGCATGGCACGCACTTTTCACGCAATAAATTCACAGCTTTAGTGATTCCGCCAGCTGCATCAATATGATTATCTTTGAGCATCAGCATGTCATCAAGTGCAAGACGATGATTTTTTGCACCAGCACAAAGCACTGCATATTTTTCTAAATAGCGTAAACCTGGCAAAGTTTTTCTAGTATCAAGGAGATAAACTCCAGTATTTTCGAGCTCTTGTACATAAGTATAAGTGAGATTTGCCACACCCGAAAGATGCGTAATGAAATTTAAAATAACTCGCTCAACTTTTAATAAAACACTAGTTGGAGCTTCAATACGACAAAGAACGGTTTGATTTTTCACTCTTGCCCCTTCTTCTACTTCTAAAGTCAGCTTATAATCATCTTTACTAAGCATTCTTTCAAAAATTAGAGAGATAAGAGGCAAGCCAACAACAAAAGAATCTTCTTTAGCAACAATAACTACTTTTGATTGATGACTTTTATCAAAAACGCTTTCGGAAGTAAGGTCATTACCATCTTCTAAAAGCGCGATATCTATAAGTTCGAGTAGATTTTTTTCAGCTCTCTCACGTATCTGTGTAGGATAATTTTTAAAAAACAAGATTTCCATAATTATTTTCTTTCTCATTTACTAATAGCATTTAATTACTAATAGCGACATTATGATTAAAGGTCAAGTAAAGAGAAAAAAGAAACAATCTCAAAAAGAATATTTAATTCAATATTATTGATATGTTAGATGTTCAATTCGTAAAAATAAAATATTTTTTATAATAAAAAATTTACTTGCATTTTTATCGTGCAGCCTTTATATTCAGCCCATATTTCAAAGAAGACACGAGGGGGGCACATTATGCAAAAAGAAAAATTTGATAATGATTTATCAAACTCCCCAAAAACCGAAGAATTTAATAATAATATCACACAAGAAAGCATGACAAAAGAGCAAATTCTTGCTGAAAATGAAAACATGCATGCTGTTGATATTGCAGAACAATTAGAACAGCTTCCTTTTGACGAACAGCTAGATGTTCTCACAAGTATGTCACCTGATGATGCTGCTGAAGCACTTGCTGAACTCGACGATGATCATGCCAGCGACGTTTTAGAATCGCTCCCTACACCAGAAGCTGCTGCAATTTTAAATGAAATGTCTACGGATGATGCGGTTGACGTTTTATATGACATGGAAGAAGATCAGCGTGAGCATCTCCTCGACCACTTGCCACATGATGATGCTGAAGAATTGCGCTCGCTCCTCAGTTTTGATGAAGATACTGCAGCTGGTTTTATGACAACAGAAATGTTGCTTCTTCACTATAATTCAACAGCTGATGATATTATTGCACAAATTCGTTCTGCAATCGATGAATTTGAAACTATTTACTATGCTTATCTCGTTGATGATAATGATGTTTTATGTAATGTTTTCACAATGCGAGATTTGATGCGTCTTCCACGTAACCAAGTTTTGAGCGAAACACTTGGAAAGCAAGAACTAATCTCAATTCCATACGACATGGATAAAAAAGATGTTGGGCTTTTATTTGCGAAATATAACTTTTTGTCCTTACCAGTTGTTGACCGCGAAGGCCGAGTATTAGGTATTATCACACACGATGATGTTATTGATATTATTCAAGAAGAAGCAAGCGCTGATATGCTTGGTATGGTTGGTGCAGGGCAAGATGAAGATATTGATACCCCGTGGTTTGATTCTGTAAAAATGCGCCTTCCATGGCTACTTGTAAACCTCTGTACTTCTTCACTTTCTGCTTTTGTTGTATATTTATTTGATGGCACAATTGCACAAATGGCAACCCTTGCAGTTCTTATGCCACTTGTAGCAAATCAGTCAGGAAATACAGGCCAGCAAGCGCTTGCTGTTATGATTAGACAATTAGCCGTTGAAACTTTCAGCACAAAAAGAATGATAAAAGCCGTTTTTCGTGAAGTGAAAATTGGAATTTTTGTAAGCCTCTTCTTTGCTCTACTCGCTTTTGTTGGTGTTGGTTTTATCTTTAAAAATTATAATTTGGCTCTTGTAATGTCTCTCGCACTTATCATTGATATAATTTTAGGTGCAACTTTTGGAGCTTGTGTACCCTTGATTTTGCGTGCTCTTGGGCGTGACCCAGCACAAGCATCAAGCATCTTTCTTACCGCTGTGACAGATTGCGCTGGATTTTTTGTATTTTTAGGTCTAGCTAGCATTTTTTTATTTTAGATTTTTTAGATAAATCATTAGTTATTTTTGAATAATTATCTTCTGGTCCTTTCTCTTTCATAAGACTCAGAAATTCCACCTAAAATTTCAAATATTATTTTCAAGCAGAAATAAGAAAACAAAGACAATATATTCTTTGATAACAACTTGTAGAAAGCAATCACTATAACAAAATTGAAATTTTATATCATCGTTTGCAAGCACTTTCTATAAGAATAAACTTTGAATTATTAGGTAAAACAAAAACTGTTCTGCATTTAGTATGCAAAACAGATTTCAACTAGTCTAAATAAATCTATTTCTCAAATGAAGAACATTCTTTTATAAATTAATTTATTGTAAATATACAATATATTTCACTGATATCTCGATGCTGTAGCATATATTAAAGCAGTGCAAGTAATCTTGTTATAAGTAACACATAAATATATCATCTAAAGTATATTTTTATACAAATTTAGATAAGCACAATATCTACACATGTATTCATCAGCACCAAAAAACTCGAATTAAGAATTGCATTTGTAAAAGTAAACTTAGCGACATTATACATAAAGATTTTGACCTTTGGCACAAATTCGTCACTGCGAAAAAAAAAGTGATTTTGACTTGTTCCCTAAAGCTTTATTGAATTTTCTCATAGTCGATGCATAGTATTAGAAATAAGCTGATTATAATTATTAGATAAAAATCCCTTAGGTACAAAAAAAAGCCGTTC
>CAYJIN010000013.1:0-41156 GCA_964370245.1 uncultured Desulfovibrionaceae bacterium | reverse complement strand
TAGCTGTTTCTGTTGGGTTAGAAAGCTCTAATGTATAATCAATTGTGCTACCTTCAACAAGTTCTTCACCATCTGAATTAGATGATAAAGTGAGTGTTGTGCCGTCAATTGTATCTGTTACTGAAGTAGAAGCTGTACTTGTACCGATAGTTAAGTTTTCAAATTGATCGCTACCGCTAAGAATGCTATCAAGGGTACCTTTTACTGTGTCAGCATCAACATAAACATCATCGCTTGGTGCGTCTACTGTTACTGTGCCTGTTGTAGAGCCAACAGCAATGATTACAGTGTGGGTCTTGCCTGCCCAGTCAGTAACTTCTACCTTAACAGCTTCATCTGTAGGTGCAACGTCAATAGTTACTTTATATTCAATTTGATTTGTAACATCACCAGTTTTGCCTTCAGCAACTGTTTCTGTAGCGGAAAGGTTTACTGTTGTTGTTTCTTTATCAGCATCTGTAGCTTCATCTTTTACAGTTACGGTAAGTGTGCTTTCAGCTGTATCGCCGTTGCCGTCTTCTACTTTATAATCAAATTCAAAACTTTCTGGGCTTTCTGCATAAGCATCATCTGTTGCTGTAACTGTATAAGAACCATCTTTATTGAAAGTAATTGTACCTTCAGATGAGGTAAAGGTAAGACCATCAGTTACTTCAATCCAACCTTCTCCGTCAGCTACTACACCATCAGGAAGTCTCCAACCAGTAGGAACTTTTACATGTGTAAGAGCTTGTGTGCCATCAAGTTGATTATCATTATTATCTTTCCAACCGTCTACGTTAGAAATATCGTTATCAAGCACGTTACCAGTAATGCTAGGAGCACCTTCTTCAATAGTTACTTCATCAGCAACTGCTGTAGGTGTAGCATTATATGGGGTCACTGTAACAGGTAATGTTGTTGAATCACCGTCGTTATCAGTAGCTTTAAAGGTAATTGTTAAATCGCCTTTAATAGATTCATATTGTGATAAAGTCCATTCACCAGTAGTTGGATTGAGGAATATTTCAAACACAGCATTTCCATCTGCATCATAACCTGTGTATGATCCTTCAGTAGCGCCTTCTTGCAGCTTATAAGCATTACTGCCAAGTGTTACTTCAGCTACTTCTAATGAAGCAATACCGTCTGCTCCACTCCAATCTACATCGCCTGTAGCTGTAGCAATAACTGTGCCTGTAGGAGCAACAAATTCTAAGCCTTTTACAACAAAGTCAGATCCCTCAGTGTTAGGAGTAATAACAATACGATCAAAAGATTCACTAGAAGTGCTACCTAGTGTTGCACTACCAGCACCTGTACCATGAACAGATTCAAGTGATACAGGATCGCCAACAACAACAAACCAAGAATCGCCCATTTTAATTGCATCAGATGTGCCTTCAGCAACTTCTTTGTAAAGAGTTACAAGAACGCTTTCATTACCTACTTTGCTACCTTCTGTTGCTTCGTTAAACCAAAGTTCAAAGTCGATATTTACACCATAAGCGCTTTCACCGTCTGGTAAATCAATAATAAGAGCTTCAGAAAAACCATCTTTAGTGCTGATTTCTCTACCATCATTATCTGTATCTAACACACCAGTAACATTTAAGCCAGAACCAGCAGCGAAGTCACCGTCAACAGGTTTAAAAGACCAACCTACTGTACCAGCGCTTGATTCCACAATATTAGTCATATTGCCATTGGCATCAATTGTTGCTTTACCTGCAGTGAATGTGTAGTCGCTAGTGCTCCAGTTAGTTTCTGTGAAAGTGATATTTTCATTGTGGAAGCCTGTAGGTTCTGCTTCGTAGCTAACAACATTATCTTTTGAAGTAAGCTCAAGAACATCATCTTGAATTTGTATAGTAACACTGCCAGAATCAAGTGTTCCATCTGCATCTTTGACAGAGAAGCCAAAGTTTAAATCGCTTACAAGGTCGTCGTCTGTGTCGCCGTCAGTACCAAAGTCTGTATTAGTATCAGAGCCGTTTTGATCAGGGTCATCATGTTTCACAGCTTCTTTAAGAGTTACAGTGAAGGCATTGTTGCCATCAGTAGCACTACCTGAATCAAGCTTTACTTCTACTACAGTACGTTCAGGATCACCAGCAACACCAAGTAATTCAGTAAAGTTAGTGGTTCCATCAGGATTTTCACCATATTGCCAAGTGATAGCTTCACCGCTAGATGTTGTTAAAGCAATAGGGTTACCATCATTATCTACAGGACCTTTTTGATCCCATACAAATGGATCGGTGAATGTATCACCAGCTTGATTAAATTCTACAGTACCATCTGCAGCGCCATCAGCATTATAGTCAAGAGAAATTGTGCCTTTTACGCTAACTGAGTTATCAACAGAAGCATCATCAGCGTTAGTGCCGTCATTACCTTCGCCAGCAAAAGAAAGTTTTGATTCATCAAGAACATTACCGTTGTTATAAGTAATATTTCCAACTTCAGGGCCGCTATCTTTGAAATTAAGCTTTACATCTGTAGAAAGAGTGCCAGAAACTGAATCGCCATCGTTATCTTTTCCGCTTATATTAGCTTCTAATGTAATTTTATCATTGATGCTTACATCTGCGTTATCTGTAACTGTATTGCTTACGACTTGGTCAATAGCGCCATTTTGTGTGAGAGTAATGTTGCCAGCATCATCAAGTTTTACTTCAAAAACAGTTGTATCGTTTATTCCATCACCATCGGTGTCGATGCTACCAATAATATTACCTTTGGCATCTTGAGATAAATAAATTTCAAATCCACCACTAGTAAGACCAGAATCAACGCTTGTTACAGTCTCGTTAATGCCTTCAAGGACAAGTTTATAGCTAACTTCAGCAGAACCTTTTCCATCAGCACCAAAGTCAATCATGTCATCTGCAGAAATTGTTACGATTGCTTCACTATCTGTGGTAGCGCCGTCTGTCGGGTCAGCTGATTCTAAAGTAATTGTATCGCTAAGTACACCATCTTTATTTGTAAATTCTTCTGACAACTCAGCGATGTCATCTTGAACATTTACTGTGATGCTACCTTTTGCTTCGTCACCATCACCATCTGTGATTGTGAAGCCGAAGTTAAGGTCGGTTGGAGCATCAGAGTCGCTAGAGTCTGCATTTGGAAGATCACTATTAGTGTCAGATGTTTCACCAGCTTCTGGTGCATCGTGTTTAATACTTTCTTTTAAGGTTACAGTATATTCACCAGTTGTAACATCCATGCTAACTTCGATAACTGTATTACCATTGCTATCTACACCAAGAAGAATTTCAGTATTATCTGTGCCATCAGCATTTTTAGCATATTCCCATGTAATTGCATCACCATCAGAAGTTGTAAGATTATCAAATGGGCTTCCAGAAGGTATTGTCCATACAAAAGCATTGGTATCAGCTAAACCATCAGCACCAAAATCAAGAGTAATAGAACCTTTTGCAATATTATCAGCATTGCCGTCATTGTTTGCATCTACTCCAGGATTGTTACCATCTGTAAGAGCATCTTCAGACACAACAACTTTTGTAGTATTTACTGTTACTGTAGGTAAGTCATCAGTAAAGTTAAGTGTACCATCTAGTTCCATTTTTACAGTATCAGTAACTAGGTCACCATCATTATCAGTAACACCAACACCAGCAACAACTTTAACACCTGAAAGGTCTAAAGATGCACTGTCACTATTTTCAGCATGTTCAATTTCTGAGAATTGAGTAAGAGTTAGTTCACCAGTAACAGGATTGATTGTTAAGCTGAAAACTACTTCATCGCCTACCATACCTACAATAGAACCTAAAGGCCCTTGTGAAAGAACAATTTCTTGACCGTCATGCATAAGGCCTGATTCAGGAGCTGGGTCACTCAATTCGAGTGTGTAGCCAATTACAACAGTATTTATGCCATCTGCACCACCGCTCACATTGTCAAGAACTTCATCTTTCAAGCCGGCGATAGTAACACTAGCTGTTGTAGTGCCTAAAACTCCCTCAGTTCCTGCGTCTTTAGTTGTGAGGCTACCAAAGCCTAAAGCATCGCCTTCACCATTGATAGTTGGAATATCATCTTGGATGTTTACTGTAATGTTAGAATCTACTGTGTCGCCATCACCATCAGTGATTGTGAAGCCGAAGTTTAAGTCAGTTGGAGTATCATCATCTGTAAGCCCCGCATTTTTATCAGGGTTAAATGCATCCAAAATGCTCTCAGGATCATTTGGTAAATCTTGGTTTTCATCATTGAGTTCGCCTGTAACATATTCAGGTAAATCATGTTTGATAGCTTCTTTCAAAGTTACAGTATAATCACCTGTAGCAACATCCATACTAACTTCGATAACTGTATTACCATTGCTATCAACACCAAGAAGAGTTGTTTTATCTGCGCCATATGTCCAACTAATTGCATCGCCATCAGAAGTTTCAAGATTATCAAACGGTGCTTTTGAAGTATCAGGAAGGTTCCAAGCAAATGAAGCATTTACGTCATCGCCACCGAAATCAAAGCTTACGTTGCCACTTGCTTGATTTGCGCTGAAGTTTCCATTAACATCAAGATCTTCTACGATAACAGTAGTTTCACTTTCAACGCCACCGATTACAGGACCATGATCAACAAATTCAATATTGCCACCTAAATCTACAGTAACGTTAGTTGTAGAACTTATACCTTGGCTATTTGTTACAGTAACAACAGCATTTGCATTAACTAAAGAATCAGGCAATTCAAAAGATTCCCCTGCATCAGCTTTATCAGCGTGGTCAAGAGGTTTAAATAAAGTTGTTGAAACAACACCCGTAGGTGATACTTCTATTGAAAATACAGGATCATTAATATCGCCTGTATGACCAACAACAACGCCATTAACAACTGTTAAAATAACATCAGCGCCAGAACTTGTTAGACCAGAATCGGCATTTTCAATCTCAAGTGTAAAGCCTGTAACTGTGCTAGTAAATCCAAGACTTTGTGTTATATCGTCAACACTTACATTATCAAGAATTGCTTGACCATAATTGAAACTTGCATTGTCGTCACCGTCAAGATCTGCAATACCATCACCATCGATATCAGCGCTACCAAATTCAGCATCTTGTGTAAATCTATCACGTAAAAGCATTGAAAGAGCAGCTTCAAGACCTGCTAAATCTACTGTAATTTCAGGAGTGAAAAAAGTTCCTGTGCCATCATCAACTAATGGATTTACTGAATAAGCTGAACCACCGTCAAGACCACCAAGAGCATCAACACCAGCATCAAGAGCGTCAGTTTCTAAATCATAGAAACGGCCACCACCCGCTGCTGCTGCCGCTGCAGGACCAGCTGCAGGCATTAAGTTAGGATCTAAAGCAGCAAAGAAATCTTCACCGCTGATTGTTTCACCATCTAAAACGAAATCCGGCATAAATTCGCCGTTATAAATTGTATAGAAATCTTCTAAGACGATACTTGAGCCTGTTTCGTCAAAAGAAATAACAAAATCATCTTCAACACGTTCAACAATTGCATCCGCAATGTCAAAATCAAATGCTAATGCATCTGTTTCTTCTGTGATTGTAAGATTAATTTGTTGTGTTGCCAAAGGCATTGATAAATTAAGAGTAGCCATGAAAACTCCCTATTATAGTTTATTTTTTTACTATTATTGCTTTGTATTAATAATCTTGTGAACTAAAAAGCAAATTACAAGTGACATAGCAAAGACAAATAGATAGCTAAAAAAACAGCTAACTATAGTGCCCTTTATGAATAAGCCCGCCTAAAAAAAGGATCATAACTTCATTCAATTCTGCCGAAACTTATTGTCGGTCAGATTTCTTTCAACAATGTTTATACCAAAACCATCACCGCAATGCAAGCTTTTTTTTCAAAAAAGTGTGTACAAATTTATGTACACCATGCCCATTTTTTTGGAAATTCACAACACCCTGTTTCACTTACACAATTTATACTTTTTAAATAAAAAAAATCACAGCGCCCACTTTTTATGCAAGCGCTGTGATTTATTTATAGTAATGTTCTTAGTTTAATAATTTAATTATGATTTGAAGCCAAAAGTTCCGTCTGTATTAAGTGCATTTTCGATTTCTTGGCTGTCAAAGCCTGAACCTTTAAGAGTTATCGAGGCATCATCAACAATATTATTACTACTATCATAAATTGTTATGTTTGCTTCTTTATCATTGCTTGTAACTTCAAAACTATAGCCTTTTGATTGTAAACTGCTAAGATCTAAAAGATCTTCATCAGTGTTAAAGTCAGTTATAGTATCATTACCTTTGAGGAAATTATTTTCCCATTTAAAGGTATCATTTCCTTCACCACCCATAAGTATATCATCGCCTGTGCCACCTATGAGAAGGTCATTCCCGTCACCACCATAAATAACATCATTACCGCTTCCGCCATAGATAGTGTCATTACCAGTTCCACCACGTAATGCATCATCGCCTGAACCACCATGGATATAGTCGTCACCGTCACCACCCATTATAAGGTCAGTTCCTTCTTCACCATAGATTTTATCATTACCGCCATGACCATTAGCCATATCCACATGGTTTGTACTTAGCTTATCAACAGAATCAATAAAATAACCATCAGCATCTAAGATTTCACTATCAGCTTTTATATTGCCTTTGCTATCATACATAAAGCCATCTATGCCAGCTTTTTCATTTGCTGCTTTCACTTCTAAATTAGTATCAAGATATGGGTCATGACTTTCACCAAGGTAAATAACATCATCATATTGACCAAGTTGAACTGTATCATTTGCGATGCCTGTATCAACTGTGAAACCATCGCCATCATACACTAACTCCTCTTTAATTCCACCCGCAGCTACAGTAGGAGTTTCCCAGTAGTCAGAAGCACTCCAAGATGCTGTGTTTGCCCCCGCTGTTGTAAGAAACACAGTTTCTACATGCCTACCAGCAGAGTCAATATCAGGATTTTCTGGTTCTGGAATAGCATCTTCATCTGTTTTAGCAGTTATTGTATGCTTTACAGAATCGCCATCGCCGTCAGTGAATGTGAGTGTATAGTCATGAATGTCTTCAGAACCGAATGTATAAGTAATATCCCATTCACCTGTTGTTTGATTGTAGATATAAGTTGAATCGCCAACTTTCATGGTTTGACCATCAGGAGCAACCTCAACGTTAATTTTTTCATCAACAAAGATGTTATCAGCTTTTGTTAGCGGTCGCCATGCGCCATTTTCAAAAATCACTCCTGCTAACATAGTTCCAGCTGTATTAGTTGTAACTGTAGCACCTTCCATGTCTGCACCAAAATCGACGCCAATAGTTGCATTTACTTTACCTGTTGCAGCGTCAGCAGTTCCTTCTGTTTTACCGTCACCATCAGTATCACTTGTAATAGAAGCAATATCATCTTGAATAGTAAGTCCGGCTGTACCACCAGCTTGATCGCCATCTTTATCTGTTACAGTAAAGCCAAAATCAAGTCCTTGTAGCTTATTATGACCATCACCATCTGCATGCTGCACAGAATCGTAAAGTGTAACTGTGTAGGTTGTTTCACCTGTAGTAGCATTCGGTTCACCCATAACAACGGTAAGGATTTTGACACCATCTGCCCAACCTTCAAGAGTAGTGCCATTAGCTTTCCACTCAATACCTGTGCCATCAGTAGAAGTGATATTTGGTTGATTTGCATAAGAACCATCGTCATTCTTAGTTAGATCCCATGCGAACGACTCAGCAAAAGTTCCTGTGCCATCGCCATCTGTATCTTGATAGCCATTATCACCTATATTAATAGTTACAACACCTTCGCCTACTGTTTGCCTTGGGAAGTTTGAATCGTCTGTCGGTAATTTAGAACCTTCACCGCTTTCACCTTCAATTTCAGGATTTGGATCAAGCATTACTTCAGTTACTTTTGCAGGAGTATTTTTATCGGATGACTCAACTTCAGGTTTTGTATCATTAATATTCACTGTTACTTGTGTAGAATCAGAATCACCGTCTTTATCAAACACAGTTATCTCAAAGTTCTCAGTGCCATCGCCTGCATAGTCTTTATCAACAGTAACTTCAAAGCTACCATCAGGGCGCACTTCAAGCTTACCGTAATCTAATTCAAATTCAAGATTACCAGTTTCTTCGTTTAATGTGCCTTTATTGCCATCAACTTCAATGTCTTCAAAGTTACCATCGTCAAAGCCATAATCGATTTCTTTATCATCAGGATTAAGAATTGAACCTTCAACTGAACCAGATGGTGCAACAGTTACTTCGTCATTTGCAGCCACGTCTGGATTATCATCTTGGAATTTCAAGATAAGGTCAGCAGTAACACTTGTTGTTGTTGTATCGCCATCGCCATCAGTTACAGTGATTGTTGCTTTTACATCTACAATACCTTTAAGTTCAAGGAAGTCATCAGCATTTACACCAGAATCTGGGTCAATGCTTTTATTCTCCGCATGATCAAGAGGTTTGAACTGTTGTAAATATACATTTCCACTATCATCAAGGCCAACTTTAAAGACAGTTTCTGTTACACCGCCTACAGTAATTGTACCTATAACATTACCCTCTGCATCATAGCTAAAAGTAACTGGATTGCCACCGCTTGTAATATTGTCAGTCGAGGCAGTTTTGTCAATTACAAGGCTATGAGTTACAGAAATAGATTCACTCGTTGCAGCACCGTCTGCACCAAATGTTACATCAGAGTTATCTTCAAGATATTTTATAACAGAAGCCTCATCTATACCCATACTTGATAATGGTTTAGATGAACTTTTAAAGTCACCTGTTGTTGTTTGCCCTGGGTTAGCCTCATTAGCACTTTCTTTTGTCCATAGCGTGTTACTATAGCCATTATCTTCTTGATTAGTTCTATCTGCTTCATACTTTGCTTGAAGTTCAGCTTGAAGATCAGTCGCATCAATAACAGGGCCATCATCTTTGATATTTACACTAACTTCAACTTCGTATTCTTTTACACCGTCAGTAACAGTAATAGTAATTTTACCGCCATCAGCGAGATCATCATGTTCGCCCGCACTATTGTCACCGTCAGTTGTGTGTGACTGAACGCCTTCTGGTTTTAAAGTTACGGTGAGGGATGTTCCGTTTTCGTTTACAGTTACGTCATAAAGGTCAGAATCGTACGTTGCATTGTCGCCAACGATAGTAAATGTAACTTCGCTACCATCAATATCAGTCGTTGGAGGTGTCCAAGTAGTAGATGCAAGCTTGTCAACAACATCCGCATCACCTGCATCAGGTGTAGTACCATCAGCAAGACCACTTTCATCAAGCATAATTGTGCCACCTTCTGCACTTGGAGGAGTTGAGAATCCTTCACCTGTGCCCTCAAAGGTTACAAAGTGCGTATCGCTATCACCATCAGCATCTGTGCCTTTTATGGCAATGTTTACATCGCCTGTAAATGGTTTGAGCTGTTCATATGTCCATGTTCCATCATCATTAAGTTTGAATGTAAAGTATGGATCAGAGGTACCCTCACCAAGAACACCAATTACGCTATCACCATCAAAGACTAGAGTAAGAACTCTTGGTGTGCCATCTTCATTAATGTTAATAGCATAGTCCACTGTTCCCCAATAATTTTCAGGAAGAACGATCTCTAATGCGATTGGCTCATCAGCATCACCATCAGCGCCTTTAACATCAAGCTTACCGTTGACTACACTGCTTATTTCACCATCTACATTTTCACTTGCAGTAGGAACATCGTATTTACCGTTAGCATTAGGATCAGCATACGCATCACCTTCAACTGCAAGATTACCAAGAACAACAACATCATCAACAATAGTTATGTCGATAGAACCAGTTGCTGTTTCGCCATCTTTGTCATAAACAGTTATTTCAAATTTATCGCCAAGTGTCGTATCTTTATTGTAATTACCTTCAGTCAACCACTCAGGCTCTGTTACTTCATCATCATCTTTTGTACTGCCATTAGGATTTTTTGCATTATCATGATCAAAAGTTTCTGTTTGGGTGTAGGTATATGTTACATCACCTGACTCATTAAAGGTAATGTCAGTAAGCGTTCCATACTCACCATAAATTGTAAGGTTTGCAAGTTCATCTGCAGTATAAGAGCTAATATCAAATTCTACAGGATTGCCATCTACATCGAAACCTTTAATGGTAACTTTATCAAGCTCATCGCCTCCATCAACTTTGAAAGAACCATCTGCAGTTGCGCTTCCACCGTATTTACCACTTGCAGTTACGCCATCTACCCCTGCATCGTAAGTAGTGTGAGCGTTGCTTGTTGCATCTGGGTCATCACCAAATGTAATTTTTGGTTTATCATTATCACCAGTAATGGTCACAGTAAGTGTGCTTTCAGATGTAGTGCCATCTGCATCTTTTACTGTATATTTGAAAGTTGATGTTAGTACATCAGTATCTAAAAGACTTGGATCATTATAACTAAGAGTATAAGAACCATCAGCTTTAAAAGTAAGTGTACCAAGTGTATTGCCACTTACATCTTTCACTTCAAATGAAAGGGTATCGCCTTCTACTTGTGTCCAAGTAAGAGTATCAGAATTTGTATTAGCTGGTGTTACGTCTACAAAAGTTAGCTTACCATCAGCGCCAGCTTTATCTGCTTGATCACCTGAATTTGTACTGCCATTAAGAAGATTACCACTAATTTCATCAACTTCGCCAATTGAAGCACTATCAGCTTTTGCTTCTGGTGCATCATCAACAATATTGATTACAATATCACCTGTAGCATCATCGTTAGGATTACCATCACGATCACTAACAGTTATTGTAAATTTATCATTCAAAGCGCCTTCGCTATGATCGTGAACGCCTACTTGTTTATATTCATAAGTAAATTTACCTGTTGTAGGGTCGTAATCCGTAATAGTAAGTTTGCCAAATTCTGTTTTGAGGGTGATTTCTTTAAATGCTTCATCGGTGTTATAAATTTCAACACTTTGCGGTAAACCATTTTCATCAGTATAGGTGATAGTTACTTCACCGCCACCACCATCAACCATGTTATCAGCTGTGAATGAACCAAATTCTTTACGAGCGCTGCCGTCACCATTATCTGCTTTTTTATCATCAAAAGTTTCATGTAAAGCATTTGATGTGCCAGGCTCATCACCAAAAGAAAGCTCAGTTCTATCATTCTTACCTTCTACAACTATAGTGAGTTTTGCACTATCTGTGCTACCATCACTATCTTTGATTGTATAATTAAACTCAAACGAAAGTTCTTCACCTTTATTCATCTCTTGCAATGAATCGCTAGGTACAAATTCGTATCTGCCATTTGGTTGGAAAGTGATAGTGCCAAGTTCTGATTCAAAAATACCAGATGAAGTTTCTGTCCAAGTAACATCTTCATTACTTGCTACTCCATTATTGTCAGTTTTTGTATATTGATTAGAAGCAGTTACATCTTCAAGTTTAGCATTTTTATCTACCCATCCATCTTCGCCAATTTCATCAGCATTTTCTTTTCCAGCTTCTGTGCCTTTGCCTGTAATAACATTACCAGCAATTTTAGCACTATCTTCAGTACCACGATCAACATCATCCTTTGCATCAGGTGCAACGTCTACAATATCAATTGTAATAGAACCTGTTGCATCATCGTTAGGGTTACCATCACGGTCGCTTACAGTAATTTGGAAGTTATCAGTAACGTCACCTTTGCTATGGTCTTGCGCGCCAGTTTGTTTGTATTTATAAGTAAATTCGCCTGTAGCTGGGTCATAATCGGTAATCGTAAGCTTACCAAATTCTGTTTCAAGTGTTATTTCTGCAAAAGGAGTATCAGTATTAAAAATTTCTACTGTTTGCTCAAGCCCGTTTTCATCAATATAAGTGATAGTTACTTCACCGCCACCGCCGTCAACCATATTGCCAGCTGTGAAAGAACCTTTTTCAACACGTGCTTTTTTATCGCCATCAATTTCTGCGTCTATATCTTTATCATCAAAAGTTGTATGCTCTGCGCTTGTTGCTGAAGTAGCACCTTCGCCAAACTCTAAAGTTGGAGTATTATCAACTACAATTGTTGAGTTAGAGTTTACAAGAGCAGCACCAGTGCCTTCAACTAAGAATGGTGTTCTATCATAAGCAGAGCCACCTTGAAGCCCGTCAAGCGCATTAATACCGCTATCAAGAGCATCAGTTTCTAAATCATAAAAACGTCCGCCGGTTACTGCTGTATCTGCCGCTGGACCAGCTGCTGGCATTAAGTTAGGATCTAAAGCCGCAAAGAAATCTTCACCGCTAATTGTTTCGCCATCAACTAAAAAGTCTGGCATAAACTCATCACTATAAGTTGCATAAAAATCTTCTAAAACAATGCTTGAGCCTGTTGATTCAAAAGAAATTACAAAATCGTCTTCAACACGTTCAACAATTGCATCTGCCAAATCAAAGCCAAAAGCTAAAGCGCTTGTATCTTCAGTAATAGGTAAATTAATTTTCTGAGTTGCCAAAGGCATTGAAAGGGTAAGAGTAGCCATATAAAACTCCCAAAACATGATAATTGTTATTTATTGGTTATAAGGGTTTACTTTTTCAAAAAAGCAAACATAAAAAAGACATCTAAAACCTAAAAACTAATCTACTTATATTGCCCTTTATAAACACGTCCGCCTAAAAAACAGGATCATAACTTGCTTATTTCTGTCGCACACAAAAGCGTTCAGATTTGATTGAGCGATATAGTATCAAGTAAAAATAAAGTTCTTATAAGTATGTTAAATCAAGGTCTCCTATAAAAAATGTCATTTATAAGTACTACATATTGTGTATACTCTTGTGAGGAGTTTACTATATTATTCAAATCATAAGACTTGCTTTTGTAACAAACACAAGGATTCGTATAAGTTATTACTTTTTGAAATTATGATTTGAAGCCAAAAGTACCATCACTATTAAGTGCACGTGAAATTTCTTTACTATCAAAAACTGAACCAGTAAGTGTTATTGAGGCATTCTCAACAACATTATTACTACTATCAATGAAGAGTATGCATGTTTCAGTGCCTGTTGCAGTTACTTTAAAACTATAGCCTTTCGACTTTAAATTCCTAAGATCTAAAAGGTCGTCATCAGGATTAAAATCAGTTATCGTATCATTACCTCTAAGGAAGTTATTTTCCCACAGAAAAAGATCAGCGCTTGCGCCATTATCCCTTGTAGAGGCGAAATCAAACGTAAACTCTAAATTATCTAAATCTGTGCAGATGGGTAAATTAGCTTTATAATTTGCCAAAGGCAGAGCTAAATTTAATGTTGCCATTATAACCTCATTATTTTTCTAAATTACGGAATATTGTTTTATCTTCAATAAAAGTTTATAAAACAAGGCAGTTGCATCACAAAGACAATAAAACAGCACAGAGCTCTTTTATTCTCCTTTATGAATAAGTGCGCCTGACAAAAAAGGTTCGCCACTTATCCAATCCTGCTGAAATTCAGTCCAGTCAGGTTACTTATAAAATGGGATTGATTAATAATGAAATTTATTTGTGAAATTCAAATATCTTAGATAAAAATAATTCTTTGCTAAACAAATCTACAATTAGCAAAACCAAATCAAAACAAAAAGCGATGAAGCACAATACAAGCCAGAAACAATAAGAGAAAAATCTTTATATAATAAGGAAATATAAGCAGTTAAATATTTAATAAGGATAATTTATCAAAATTTTCAGATATGAAGAACTATCTCTCAAAAAATAAAAAATTACTTTCCCCTTTTCATTAAATCATTTGTTAGAAGTGAAGTTAAATTTTCTTTCCTAAATGTTGAATGTTTTTAAAAGCATCTTTCAATGCAATTTTTTATATCTTCTCAAGTGAAAGCTCCTTTATAATCTTCACTTATTACAACGGATTCGTAGTGCAGGCGAGATTCTTGGCACTACATATTTTTTTGCAAGTAGATAACTAAAACTCAAGCTAATAATATAAACATAAAGCATAATCAAACTCCTTAGCATCAAGAAACAAAAAAAGAAGCCAAAGTGACATTTCAGTAGTTTCTTGAATACAGAATAATCATTTCGATAATTTTGTAAATAGTTATATATGATTTTAAAAAAAATTACAACTTTAATATTTTTTTGTTTAGCACTTAATTTCTACTCACCTAAAAAAAATTAATATTCAATAATTACAAATAAATAACACATTTCACGAGCGAACTAATTTCAAAAAACAAGAAAAATTCTTAGTTTTTATTTAGTATAAAACATTTTATTTTTTATTTTGTTTAGTTATAAACTTATATTTTTGTAAATAACAAAACTGTTTTTATGTTTACTCTCAAACTTTTTATTACCTTTAGCCTCTTTGTATTTTTGATATTTTTTAGTTTACATACAACTAGCAGAAACAAATAAAACAAGAAATTTAAATAAAAAAATACAGCGCTCACCTTGTATAAGCACTGTATTTTTTTATTATGAAGCTATATGAAATGATTATTTATTATAATTATCTACACCTTGATAAAGGCAATTGAACTAGCATCAGCTATATCGTCATTATTAAATTGTATTCCTTGAAGCGTAATTGTTTCAGTTTCAGAAGTTGCATCATTTGTAATTGTCACTACGCCATTTGTGCCATCATTATTTACAGAAATTGTATAACCGTTTGAAGTATATCCAGTTAAGTCTAGCATATCGCCTTCTGCAGCATTAAAGTCGAGAATAGTATCATTAGTAGCATCAGTAAATTCACTCATATCATACACAAAAGTATCTGCACCAAGGCCACCTGATAAAATATCATCGCCTAGACCACCAAAGAGAATATCATCACCCGCACCGCCGAAAATTATGTCGTCGCCGTCACCACCATCAAGAGTGTCATCACCAAGACCACCATAAATAAAGTCGTCACCCGCAAAGCCAAAAATAGTATCGTCACCATCACCGCTATAAAGAATATCTGCTTGATCAGTGCCTGAAATAGTATCATTACCATCAAGCCCTACCATAGTTTTACTGTCTATAGCATCTTTCAAAGTATTCCCTAAAGCAATTCTAAAAGCATCAGACAAATCATCAGTACCTGCTTCAAAAATATTTTCTGAATTAAGAAGTGTTTCTAAAGTGCCATTGCCATTAAATTCAATACCATATAAGGAATCTGAGCCCATAGCTTCAAGTAAATCTTTAATAGCTTCTTCTGTTTCAAGCATTTCTTCACTTGAACCATAGTCGCCACCCTCTACTTTATCATAGAGTTCAACTTGCCCAATATCTTTCCATGTGCCATTAGCTTCTTGGATTTGTAAAGTTGGCAATTCAATAATATTAGTGTCCTCTTTATAACCGCCTTCTACAAGGCGATACACAACACCATTTACTGTCCAAGTTTCACCATCACCAGAAACATTTTCAGGATTTACAGGCTTTCCGTTCACATCAACAACAATACTCCAAGAAGTGCCACTACCTGAAGTTCCATTATCTTCAAAGCATATGAGATGTGTGCCATCGCTACCAACATAGGTATGCTTATAATCAGCGGCCATACCAGAACTCGCTTGAAAAGATTCAGAGCCAACATAAGTATAGGTTACGCCATCAATAGTAAGAGTTTCTTGCGGTGCAGGAAGAATTGGATAATACGCAGTATTAACTTTTGAGCCAGTTGACTCATCACCACCATCATACCATAAAGTGCCACGGCCTGAAGTTCCATTATCGTCTAGACGAGTGAGAATATTACCATCTGCATCTTGATATGTATGGCGATAATCATAAGCATTATTAGGATTATTACCAGGCAAAAACATTTCTGAACTTACTAATGTATATGTTGCACCATTATAGGTAATTGATTCTAGTGGAGCATCAACAACGTAATGAAAAACAGTGTCAATTTTCTCTCCATTTATAGTCCATGTATCACCATTTTGCGCAAGAACTGAACCATTTGAATCAATATACTGTTTTGAAGTTTCATCGTATGTAAATGTTCTATTATTCCAATAAAGACTAGGTGTAACTTGAGTTTCTAAAGAAGGGTCATCACCTAATTCTTTCATAACAACTTCGTCTCTCATTGCATAGGTTGGCTGGCCATCAGTCATAAGAATGGTTACATTTTGCTCGCCACTTGTATCACCAAGTGAATTAAACCAACCAGTTGCAGCTGATAAAGCGGCATCTATATTTGTTCCGCCCTCTCCGTTTGAGCCTTCTGCCCAAAGGTTTTCAAGCTGCTCTTCATCAAACAAAACACTTACATCATTAGTTACAATACGCACGCCTTCATTATAATCAATAAGGCAAATTTCTAAATTAACAGTATCGCCATTAGCGTCTGTCATTGTTTCAAGATTTATGCCTAATTTTACAAGAGCATCTTCAATTGCATCGAGTGACGGCTTTTTCATACTACCCGAACTATCAATAAGAATTGCTAGATTTATTGAAATTACACCAACTCCAACTAGAGGCTCTAGCACAGTTGGTATTATAATACCTGTATCGCCACCAACACCTTCAACTAGGAAAGATTGACGATCATACCCAGAACCGCCATCAACACCAGCAAGTGCATCAACACCGCCTGCAAGAGATGCAGTATCTAAATCATAAAAGCGCGCACCATCTGCAACTGTAGTAGCCGCAGGGCCAGCCGCTGGCATAAGACTAGAATCTAATGCTGCAAAAAAATCTTCGCCACTAATTGTTTCATTATTAAGCGTAAATTCTGGCATAAAATCAGCAGAATAAGTTGTGTAGAAATCTTCAAGAACAATGCTTGAACCGTTATCATCAAAAGCAATAACAAAATCATCTTCAACACGTTCAATAATTGCTGAGTCTAAGTTAAATTCCAAAGAAATAACTGTAGAATCTTCTGCAATTGGTAAATTGACTTGCTCATTAGCAGTCGGCATATATAAATTTAAGGTAGCCATTATAGACCTCATTAATTAAATGATTAAAGTTCATTTTGGGAAAACAAGAAATTAGTGTAATGGGAAAATAAACTGTGTATAACAACAAAGACGTTTAGCGGCATACAAAATAAAAAAAGCCACAAAAAAAGCCCTTTATGAATAAGCCCGCCTTAAAAAACAAGGGTCACAACTTATTCAATTTCGCCGAAATTAGGTTCGGTCAAATTTAGTTAAGGAAGAAACTATCAAATATAAAAAAAAATGTCAAGAATTTTCTAGAGATTCTTTATAAAAGCAAAATCAGCTAGTTACACCCTCCAAAAGGTATTTTCATCCTTATTCAATATATATTTTTTATCGTTCACATAATTTTACTTTTTTTTAAAAATAAATTCTTCATTTTTATATTTGTTTAGGCAAAAAAAGGCACTCTGCTCAACTTGCAAAGTGCCTTTTTAATTAGATTATTTGATTATGACTTGAAATGAAGCAAGAAATTAGAATTTAATAAAATCGTTTGATTCTAAGTTTGTTGTATCAATTTCAGTATCTTTTAATGTGATAGTTGTTTCAGGCATTGCTTCACCGTCTTTCATGATTGTAATTACACTATCAGCACCATCTTTTGTTGCTGTAATGTCATAACCAGAGCTTTTGTATGCAGTAAGATCGAGAACATCTTCAGTTGTATCAAACTCATAGATTGTGTCATTACCTTTATTACCTTCTTTCCATACAAAAGCATCAGAATTTGTTGAAGCGATCAATGTATCATCACCTTCACCATCAATAAAGATATTACTAATGTTGATATCTTTGCCGTTTACATTGTAAGTAATTGGATTTTCATTATTAGAGAAAACATAGCCTTCACTATCGCTAAGTAAGACAATTTCTTCGTTAGCTTCGTTGAAAATGAAGCTATCTCTTGGATCTGCCTGATTTTCATTATTCGCGTCATTATCATTTACAGGAGTATTGAATGATCTAGCATCGCTGTTATCGCTCAGCAATGCAGCGCCAGATGGATCGCTTTTAGAAATAGAATGTGTTATTTCATCGCCATCGCCATCTGTAAAGATAATTTCTTTATCTTTTTCAAAACCAGCATCATATGACACTTCCCAAGTAAGATTATCATCAGTTGTAAAGGTCATATCACCAAGTATAATTGTAAAGCCACCATCTTCATTTGGTTTAATTTCTGCAGTTTGTTGATCAGGGTTTTTTGGATCAACTAACCATAAGCTCTCTTGTGTTAAACTCCATGTTCCTGTTTCAGCATCCCACACAACACCAAGTCTTGTTGTAGCACCTACACTCTTTGGAAGCTCAATGCGAGCTCCATCCATATCCGCACCAAAATCAACACTAATATTTGCTATAGCTTTGTTTGTTGCAGTATCTACAGTTGCTTCAGTTTTACCATAACCATCAGCATCATCTATAGCATCACTTGTGATAGTTACACCATCATCTTTGATATCTACTTTGATTGTTGTTTCTTCACTTACATTACCACTTGTATCGGTTGCTGTAACTGTGAAAATTGGATTTGTAGGAGCAGCAAGCAATTCATCACTTCCGCCTTCTTTACCATCAGGAGCGTCATGTTTGATATTATCTTTTAAGCTAATATCATAGTTTACAGTATAGTTACCGCTTCCGTCAGTTGCTGGAACAATTTGCACGTTAGTGATAGTATAGCTGCCTAAATCAATAACTTCTGTAAAGCCATCTAAAGTAACTTCTTTTCCTGCAATTGTAATAGAAACTAAATCGCCATCCGCATCAATGGTAAATGATTTTGTATAGCTAGCATTATTAGATGGATTTGTTCCGTCTGATAAGTGAGCTTCATCAAGAATAACGTCTGTTGCAGCTATAGTAGGAGCTTTTGTATCATTATGGAATTTCAAGATAAGATCAGTTGCAACTTCTTCTGTAACTGTATCACCATCGCCATCAGTAGCTGTGATTGTTGCCTTTACATCAATAAAACCTTTAAATTCTAGATAGCTTCTTTCATCTACGCCATCAGAACCAGCAAGTGCGTGCCCATTTTCGTAATTTGTAGTTGGGTGATCAAGCGGTAGATATTGCTCCATGGTGATATTGCCTTCAGCATCAAGAGTAACTTTGAAAACGTCTTGAGTTGTGCCATCTTTTGTTATTCTACCATAGATAGTATTACCATCTTGAACAAAAGTAATAGAGCTGCCACCACTTGAAATAGAACCGCCTGCGTCTATATATGCTTGAATAGCATCTTCATCAATATCAAGTGCGTATGTAATATCGCTTATTGGATTTTCAGCAGCTGTATCATCAGCACCAAAATCAATGCTATTTTTAAGAGCTGTTTCAAATGCATCGTCCATACCAATGCGATCTAAAGTTGTTGTTGCATATTTACCATAAATTGATGCATTAGGGTTTCCACTATCATGCCCGTAGAGGGTGTTGCTATAGTCGTTACCCTTAGCATTTGTGGTATCTGCTTCGTATTTTTCTAAAAGATCTGCTTCAACTTTTGAAGTATCAATTGTTGGTCCATCATCTTTGATGTGCACATTCACTGTAATGCTATCAGAAGTTACATTATCAGCAGCTTCTTTACCGTCTTGGATAGTAATACCAAAAGAATCAGCATTAGGCGCAAGTTCATCAGCCAAATCTGTTTCACCCTCGAGAAGTGAATTATCATGACCTAAAAATGCTTCTGTTTGAGTATAAGTATATTCTAAAGTATATGCTCCATCAGCATAAGTTAATGTTCCAAGTGTAATTTGACCGTAACCAGCTGTTGAATTTGCTTTATCAGCGTTTGTTTCTGTAAGTGTAAATGTTCCATTATTTTCAGTAACAGTATATTCTTTACCGTTTACAGTGATTTTACCGCCATCCATAGTTTCTGCAGAAGTGAAAACAATAGTTTCTGTTGCTGAAGTTAAACCAGTATCATCTGTTGTTACTTCGTTCGTAGATTTAGCATCATCAATGATAACAGTATCATTCACACCTTTTATATCAATAATAATTGTATCTTCAGCTGATGCGCCGTGTTTATCTGCATTTTTCACATCAAAGCTTTCAGTAATATCAGCTTCTGAACCATCTAATGCTTCTAGTGCTACTTTTTGCGCATCTGTTTCACCTGCTTTGTAAACATATGAGCCATCTGCATACACAACTAAATTGCCATATGTTCCTGAAATTGTAGTTTCAGCACCATCTGTTGTAGCAATAGGAGTGCCATTAACTGTAAGTGTTGCGCCGTCAGAATCAACATCATCAAAAACAATTACACCATTTGCATTGTGGTCAAGGCCTTCTGTCACAGAAAAATCAACTGCTCTAACTTCTACAGTTGGTTCATCGTTTGTTCCTTGAACTTTTACAGTTACTATTTCGCTTTTTACTTCGCCATCAACTGTATAATTAAAGGTAAATTCAAGTTCATTTGAATAGTCATGGCTAAGCTGATTTGCGTTTTCATTCAAAGTATAGCTATATTCGCCTGTAGTAGGATTGAAAGTAAATGTGCCATATGCATCAGCTATTGAATATGTTCCATCACCATTATCTGTTGAATCTTTAAGGCTTATTTTTGAAACGGCACTATCAACATCAGTTACTGTAATTGAACCATTTGCTGATGTTTTACCTGCATAAGCATTTTCATCATTTGAAGTTTTTTCATCATTTGTAAGGTCATCACCTTCAGAATCACGCCCAACGCCAGCTTCAATTACATTCAAAGCATTGTCTACAGCTACAACAGTAGCATCATTTTCGCCTTCAATTGTAAAAGTTAGCTCAGTACTATCTGTTGCATTCCATTTATCAACAGTATTCACTGTAAAGCTTTCAGTAGCATTTTTTGTATCGCCACCAAGTTTATTTATTGCTTCTTTTTGTGCTGCAGTTGCGCCTGCTGTGTATGTGTATGAACCATCAGCAGCAATAACTAAAGTACCATAAATACCTTCAATGCTTATTGAACCAGATTGCTCAATAGTATTATCATTATTAGCATCTTCCCAAACAATAGCACCATTTGCATCTGTTACTGTAATTGTTTGAATGCCACCATCTGAATCTAAATCTTCTACAGTAATTTTTCCTTTAACTACATCAGAACCAGCGCTTTCTACGGTTTGTTCAGAAAGTGTAGTATCAGAATCAGTAGGAGTTAAAATAATTTTTGGGCCATCATTAGTGCCTTGAATTGTAATTGTAATATCTTGCTGAGCGGTTTTATCGCCATCGCTTACTGTAATAGTGTAAGTAATAGTTTTTTCTTCGCCATGTGTAAGCGCATTTGCTTCTGAACCATTTAAATTAAACTCATAAGTATATTGACCGTCAGCATTTTTTGTAAGAGTAAAGTCGCCGTATTTATCAGCTGCATCAGCGCTTGCTGCTACATTATCAATTTTATAAGCGCTTACGTTTACATTGAGTTCTTCAACAGCATTGTCAACATCACTTACTGTAAAGCTTCCACTTGCACTTGTATAGCCTGTGTAAGCTTCATTACCGTTCGATCCAGAAATATCAATCCCTTCAGAGTCACGCCCAAGCCCTGCTTCAATAACTGCATCAGGATTTGTAACAAGTGAAAATTCAGGCGCATCATTTGTGCCAGTAATTTCAATAGTAACTGTTTGTGCTGTCCATGCTCCGTGTTGATCTTTTAGATAAATAGTATATGTTGGCGCAGGCTCAAGTTTTTCACCTTCATTAAGCGCTTGAATATCAGCATTATCACTATTTGGCTTAAACAAGTAAGTTAAGCCGTCAGTTGTTGTTCTTTCAATAGCAAATGTACCAAATTCATTAGTAAATGTATTTTCGTTACCTGAAACAGTTAATTGGTTTGCCTCTGGTGTGCCTTCATCTACATAAAATTCAAGACTAGTGCTATCAACATCATTATCAGCATCAAAAATATTTTTAATTATACCAACAAATTCACCGTCACTTGAATCTTCTTTTATGCTAAGAATTGGTTCAGTAATTTCAAATGTTGGTTTATCGTTAGTACCTGTAATATTTACTGTGATATCTTGCTCAACGTATTTATCGCCATCATACACCCAAATAGTGAAGATTTCGCTTACATCTTGCCCTTCTGAAAGACTATTCGCTCTTACTTCATCAATAGTGTATTTATAGTTACCATTTGCGTCGATTTCAAAAGTTCCGTATGAACCCTCAACTGTGCCTGTAAAGTTTTCATCAAAATTTACGCCATCTTTTGAAACTTTATATACTAAAGTATCACCTTCAACATCGCTAGCTGTAATTTTTCCTCCATGTGATGGAGTATTATCAAAATCAGCATTAGGAGTTGATGACATTTCATTTTCATTACCATCACCAACACCTTCTTCTGTTACTGTGAGAGTAAGAATATTATCGCCTTCACCAGGTTTTACAATTTCAGGCGCATCATTAGTGCCAACAACTTTAACAGTAACTGTTTGTGCTGTCCATGCTCCGTGTTGGTCTTTTACATAAATAGTAAAAGTTGGTGCTGGTTCAAGAAGTTCATTTTCTTTTAGTGCATTAATTGTAGGATCATTGTTATTTAGTCTAAAAACATAGCTAATTTTACCAAGTGTAGATTCCATAATTTCGAGCGTATTGCCATATTGATCAGTTGCTATAGTAGAATCAGTTGGTGTTTGATCGTCAGCAATTGAAACGCCATTACCAACAGATAGTTTAAGGCTGCTCATATCGCCATTATCAATATCACGAATATTTTCAATTACACCTACAAATTCACCAGCACTTGAATCTTCTTTTGCATTGAGTTCAGTCTTAGTAATTTCAAATGTTGGTTTATCATTCGTGCCTTGAATATTTACAGTAACTGTTGTTGGAGTAACGCCACCTCTACCATCGCTCACTAAAACTGTGAAACTTTCTTGAACATTTTGCCCTTGAGCAAGGCTATCAAGTTTATCATAAGTTGTGTTATCAACATTATCAGAAGCAGTGATATTATAGCTGAAAGTACCGTCAGCATTTAATGTAAATTCACCATATTGGCCTTGAATTGTTCCTGTTGTGCCATCAGCAAAAGTGAATGACAACACATCGCCATCAACATCAGTTGCTAAAATTTGCCCATTCGCAACTAAATCGCCTACGTATGCTTCATTTGGGTATGTGCCAAAACCAACGCCAGATTCTTTTACGCCAATATCAGCACCAGCTGCTTCAGCTGCAATATTACCATCATCATTACCATCTGGAAGAGCAACAATGCCTGTAATAATTGGAGATGAGTTTGTTGCATCGCCTTCTGCTAAAAACGATTGACGTGAATACGCTGAAGCACCGTCTAAACCACCAAGTGCATCAACGCCAGTATCAAGCGCATCAGTGCCTAAATCATAGAAACGCGCGCCACCAGTTGCAGCATCGCCAGTTGCAGGACCAGCTGCTGGCATAAGGTTAGGATCTAAAGCCGCAAAGAAATCTTCGCCACTAATAGTTTCGCCGTCTAAAATAAATTCAGGCATAAAATCGCTTGAATAGATAGCATAAAAATCTTCTAAAACAATGCTCGAACCAGTTTCATCGAAAGAAATTATAAAATCATCTTCAACACGCTCAACAATAGCGCTTGCCAAGTCAAAATCAAGTGTTAAAGAAGTTAAATCATTAGTGATAGGTAAATTCATCTGTGCATTTTGCGCAGGCTTAATCAATTTTAAAGTAGCCATTAAATCCTCGTAAATCATAATTATTTAATATTTTTTTAGAAATCAAAAAGAGAATCAAGGTTAACAAAAAATACATCTCAAAAAAATAAGATGTAGTATTTGCCCTTTATGAATAAGTCCGTCTTTAAAAAAATAGAATCATAACTTATCCAATTTTGCCAACACGCAAGGTTGGTCAAATTTGCTTTGAGCTAATTAGCAATCTCTCCTAAGAATGTCAAGTTAAATTTTATTATATTAAATTAAATTTTGCACCCTACTACTTTAACTATCCAATATTAAAGATTTTTTATGAAATTTCTATAACAAAATAGCTTAATATATTTTTATAAAAAGGAATTTTATATAAAAAAACCTCTAAAAACTACCACAAATTTGCCATTTCCTACAATTTTTTGTTTAATGCTATACAGTTTTTCAATTAAAAATTAATAATTTCACATATTTAACAAATTAGCGAAAATAAATAATATTCTTTTATTATTTTCAAAGCACTGAATATCGCCAAATTATTGTGCATATAAAAAAAGTGGGCACCTTGCTTTATATGCAAAGTACCCACTTTTTATATTTAGTTTGTTTTAGTAATTTATCTATGCTTTAGGAAATAAACCTGTCGAGTTAAGTGCTGCTTGCATTTCGTCAATATCATCAGCTGTAAAATCAACATCTTGCAATGTAATATAATTATTAGCGTCAATAGTAATTTTTACATCGTTTACTTCGCCATCATTATCATAAGCATATTTCTCAACTGTGATAGTTTTGAAATCAACACTTGTTAAGTCTAGCACATCGCCATCTTCAAAGTCAGTAATAACGTCATGTGAAGCTTCTGAGGTTGCTAAATCATCAGCTTTCCAAACGAATGTATCTACACCTTCTCCACCTGTAAGAGTGTCAGAACCTTGGCCACCTTGTAAACTGTCTTTACCAGCTCCGCCATTAAGAATATCGTTACCAGATCCGCCTTTTAGGTAATCATTTGCATCATCACCATAAAGTTTATCAATACCATCGCCACCCCAAAGAATATCTTGCCCATTTCCGCCATAAAGGGTGTCATCGCCATCATTACCAAAGAGGTTATCTTTACCATCACCGCCGTAAATAAAGTCGTTACTCCATTTACCGTCAATATAGTCATCACCTGCTTCACCATGAAGAATGTCATTTCCGCCTTGACCTAAAATTTTGTCATTACCAATGCCACCATAAATAGTGTTAGGATCAGCATCACCAATAATTTCATCATTAAATGATTTCACTTCCACAGTGATGTCTTTACTATCCCATGCACCATTTTCATCTTGAACATAGATTGTAAACTTATCTTCATATGTTTTTGTATCGTTGAGTTCCATTTTGCTATGGTCTTGCTCGTAGATATATTCACCTGTAAGTGTATTTATTTTAAGAGTACCATAATCACCTTCGTGCACATCGTATTCAACACCGTCTATAATGATTTTACCATCTTCAACACCTTCAGGAAGGTTTAAATCTTTGGTTATATCATCAATCAATTCTTCGTCACTAAGCATATTTTTTAATGCTTCGTAAATTGTTGTGTCAGTATTTGCACTTCCTAAAACACTTAGAATTGCTTCGTAAGCAAGAATATCATTATTAAGTTCTTCAGATTCTTTTGAAAGATTTACTTTTTCCCAAGCAATTTCTCCTTCAAGTCCAAAAGCACCACTTGCAAGTGCTTCAGCAAGATTGTCAACACCTAGTGTGCTGATAAATAAGTTGAATGCACCAGCTGCAAATCCTGTTAAACCAAGTGCTCCTGCAAAGCCGTCACTTGAATTAGCAACTAAATTTTCAAGCGTGAAATCAATACCCGCATCTTCAAGCCAAGAACCAATTGAACCATTGAGTTCATCATTAATTTCATTAAGACGACCTTCTGCATTTGCAATTTCTTGTTCAAGATTTGCAATTTGCTCCTCTATTGAAGCATTTGCTTTGTCAACTTCAGCTTGTGCTGCATCAACATTTTTTTGCTCAGCTGCAATTAGTTTTAGCTGTTCATCAATTTCAGCTTGCTTAGCAGTAATTGCATCTTTGTCTTTACCAAATATTTTATTTTCTAGTTCTGCTAACTCTTTATAAAGTCCTGTTGCGCCAACTGTTGCACCAAAAATCTCACGACCTTCTTCGCCCAATATACCTTTAAGTCTGTTAAGCTCTGTCAAATCAGCATCAGCTTCTTTTTGCGCTTCTAGTTTAGCTATTTCTGCTTGATTACTTGAAATTTCCGTATTAAGAGAATTCGCTTCATTATCAAGGGCTTCTTTTTCATCAGTAAGCTCTTTCAAAGCTTTTGCTTCAATTAGATCAATTTCTGCTTGTGCATCATCAATTTTAGCTTGAATATTTCCAAGGATTGATTCTGAAATTTCTGTTGCATTTGCTTTTAGATAGTTATCAAGTGTTTGCTCAACTGGTTCATCACCAATATAATATTTCAATGTTGCTGTTTCACCTTTATCAAGGTCGTAAGCTTCAATACTGCCCTTTACACTTGCGCTGTCTTCAGTCAGAATAAGGTTTTCAGCACTTGTGATAATTGGTTTATCATTTGTGCCGGTAACTTCAATTTCAACTTCTTTTTCTGTAACTTGGCCAAATTTATCGTATACTTTAATTGTGAAGCTATCAGGCTCTGATTCGCCTTTATTAAGCGCTTGAGTATCAGTATCTGCATTATTTAGTGTATAGCTATAGTCGCCATCTTGATAAATTTCAAGAGAACCAAATTCACCTTCGATTGTTTGACTTACTGAATTTTTTGCAATTTGAAGAAGAACATCAATATTTTCAGTGAGCAATTTACTTACTTCGCTTAATTCAGGCGCATTTTCGAGAATAGCAAGAAGTTTTTCAATGCTAAATGAACCATTTAAAAGTTCTGTTAAGCTTGTTACAGTTGAGAATAAATCTGTAAGGATAGATGGATTAAATCCAAGCTCTAAATCACCAATATTAAGTAATAAATCATTTAAAAACTTATCTGAATTAAAAGAAAGCTTTGAACCTTCAACAATAAGAAGTGTTGCGCCATCGTCATCAGAAATTGTCATTCCACCTTTTGCAATGGTGTCGCCAGCATTCGGGAAGTTTGCTGAATATTCATCAGCCATTCCTTCAAAAGCTTCTTCTAAAGTATTGCTGATATTTTCTCTAAGCTCTGTAACATACTCACCCGCAAGAGGAACATCTTCTAAGCCACCAAAAATATCTTCTAATATACTATCAGTAGCCTTATCAAGCACTGTAGTTATAACAAGTGCACCCTGCCCAGCTTCTTCAACTGATAAATCAGCGTCTGCATCTAATTCAACTGTAGGTCTATCATCAATACCATTTACAGTTACTGTGATGTTTTCGTATGTCCAAGCGCCATTATCGTCTTTCACTGAAATAGTAAAGTTTTCAGTTGGAAGCGCATCATTATCTTCACGGTGTTGTAAAGCTAAATATGCTGCCATGGTGTCAACATAATCTTTTGCTTCATCCCATGTGTAAAGAGTATAAGTATATTCGCCACTTGCTAAATCAAGTTCCATTTTACCGTATAAGCCATACACAGTGTGGCCATCAGCAGAAACATCACCATAGCGGATATTTGCTAAATCGCTGATAGGTGTATTTTCAGGATTTTGACCAAGAATTTCATACACTTTTGTAATTGCATCACGAACAATATCAACTAAACCGTCAGCTGGGATATTTACAGCATTAAGAACACTATCAAATAATGCTTCTAAAGTTGCATTGCCAAGTTCTGGACGAGTGATATTTACATTCACTTCTAAAGTGCCCTCTACAATGCTATCGTCAACATCGCCAAAATTGAAACCTTTTGTTACTGAAGTTTTTTCAACATTATTTCCTTCAGCTTCATATACTGTAATTTCATTTGCGTCTACTGAAAGAGTTGGTTTATCATTCGTGCCTTCAACTAGAACGCTTACTTCGCCAGCAACAACAGTTTCATCGCCATCGGTTACAGTCATATTGAAGTAATAATTTACAAAATCACCTTCACCAAGTGAATCTGCTTTATCTTGATCAATTACAAAAATATAAGCACCTGTTGTTGAGTTGAAATAAAGTGTGCCTATAGCTTCAGTAATTGTGGTATCGTATGCAAAAACATCTGCTTCTGCAAGATTACCAAGAACATCAAAATCACCAATCAAATCTTTTAGTTCAAGTGTGCCTGAATTGCTTACTCCGCCTTCAACAATATAAGTTAAAGCTTCAACATCAATATCAGTTGCAACAATAATACCTGCAGCTGCTGGTGTGCCGAAATCTTTTTCGTTCGCTAAGAATGTATCGCCCACCATAATGCCGTGGCCAGCTTCTTGAAGAACTAAGTCTTTTGTAATGTAGTGAACAACAGGGGCATCATTTGCACCTGCAACATCAAAAGAAACATTTTTATAATCCCACGCGCCATGTTCATCTTGCACATAAATGGTGAAATGTTCAGTTGGAAGTGCTTCTTCATTATCATCACGAACTTGCAATGCCCAATATGCAGCTTCTGCACCTGGAACGCCACTAGCTTTTGCTTCTTCAGCTGATCCATAAAGTTTATATGTATACACACCATCAGTTGAACTTTCATCAGTGTTTGCAATTGTCATAAAGCCATACAAACCAAAAGCTGTTGTTGCTTCTGTTGGAAGCGCATTATTTTCTTGCCATACATCAGCATCAGCATTTTTAATAGCGGTTTCAAATTCATTAAATTTATTTAAAAATTCATTGTATAAAGCATTAAGATCATTATTTGCATTAGCTAAAGCTTCATCAAGTGGATATTGGTTTGCGATATCTTTAATTTTGTCAGCTATTGCATCATATTCAGCTTGAAGTGCATCAATAGGTGCTTTGAGTGCATTTACTAAAATTGTTTCTACTGAATCAACAACATCTTCAATAGCGCTATTTACATCAGTTGAAGGTATTTTATCAAACTCTTCACCAAGAGCATTTTTGAAAATTGAAATAATTTTATCGCTGATAGGGTGCCCAACAAGATCGCCTAATTTATCAAGCTCACCACCTAATGCACTTTCTAACATACCAATTGCATTTTCAATAAGGCCATCAACATCTGGTGTTTCTACTTTATCAAATTCACTTCTAAATGATTCGATTAACGCATCAGAAAGTTTTGTAATTTCAGCTGAAATATCATCTAAAGTTTGTGGAAGATCAAAATCTGCCACTTTTTGAAGAAATTCTTGCATTTCTTGAACTGCAGGCAAATTAGCTATTTTATCATCTAATTGTAAAGCTTTTAAAGATTCTAAAGCAGCTTCAACTTTATCATACACAGCATCATCTAAAAGATTTGGATTGATATAAGAAACGCTATAAGTTGCTGTTGCGCCAGCATCTACATCTGTGCTTTCCATTTGTCCTTCAACTTCTGCGTTGACAGGAGTAATAACATCTGTTGAGTGATTTAATGCAAAATCAAGAATTGGCTGATCGTTTGTGCCTTGCACATTAACTGTGATATCTTGATCAATGAAAAGACCTGTTGCATCAGTAATACGTAATGTATAAGTTTCTTGCATTACAGTGCCTTGCGGAAGAGAATCAGCTAAAGCATTGTCAATAGTATAAGTGAATGTACCGTTCGGATTAAGTGTAAATGTGCCGTATGTGCCATCTAAAGAACCAGTTGTTGAATTTAAAAGTTCAATAGTAAGCGCATCAAGGTTTAAATCGCCAGCAGTTATTGTGCCAGTAATGCTTGGTGTTCCTGCAAATGAAGCATTTGGGCTACCATTTAATAATTGAACACCCTCTTCTGAAACTGTAAGAGTTGAATCAACACTAATAACAAAAGGTGGTAAAGGTGGAAGAGGATCTGTGTCATTTAGAAAAGAATCTCTTGTATATTCAGAGCCACCAGCATTAGCGCCAGCGCCTGCTGCTGCAACACCACTTGCTAATTCATAAGCGTTTTCAACATAGAAACGACCGCCACCTGCTGCTTGACCTGCTGCTGGGCCTGCTGCTGGCATTAGATTTTCATCTAAAGCTTCAAAAAATTCTCTACCAGCAATTATTTCTTCATTAAAGCTAAAATCAGGCATAAAGTCTGAAGAGTAAATTGTATAGAAATCTTCTAAAATAATGCTTGCACCTGTATCTTCAAATGTAAGAACAAAATCATTATCAATTTTTTCAACAAGAGCGTCTGCTATATCAAAGCCAAGCTCAAGTGTTGTTACATCTTCTGTAATTTGTATTGTAAGTTCTTCGTTTTGACTAGGTACTGCTAAAATAATCGTTTCCATAAAAAAATCCCCTTATAAAACTTTTTGCTATATTATTTGTATGAATACTTGAAATTATACTCCGCTTAAAAAATTAAAGAGCGCATAGAAAAATTAAAAACTTTTCTATAACAAGCTCTTATGAATATCGCGTCTAAACAAGTTAGAATCATCAGATATTCACTTCTGCCGAAATCATGAACGGTCAGGTAATTTTCTTTATTTAGTATCAAACAATTAGATTTTATGCAAGCATTTTTTTATAATGCTATAATGCTATACAAAATAAACATGCCTTTATCATTCAAAAAAAAGTGACATGATTTTAGGCAGATAAAAAAATAGCAATTAGCCAATTATTTTCAGAGTAAAATAATTTTATTTTTTTTCTGCAAAGAAAGTTTTAGTTATTAAACTTTAGTTAGCAAATTTTAGTAAAAAACATAATTATAGCAAATTTACAAAAGAATGAAAAATATTAAACAAGCTATTTCATTTTAAATTTAAAAGCAAAAAAAACGGCAAACCTAAGGAATGCCGTTTATTTATTTAATATGTAGAACTTACTATTTTGTTACACCGTCAGAAACTGAGCTATCAATAGTAACATCGTTTAGCAAGTCATCGTTATAAGCAACGTCAGCAAGTGTAATTTCAAGCTGAACTTCGCCACCTTTTGAAATAGTAATCACACTATCATTGCCTGATTGGCCTGCACTGATATCGTATTCATCTGAATCAAATGCTGTAAGGTCTAATGTATCTTCGCCAACTGTAAAGCCTTCGATTGTGTCATCGCCATCATCTCTGATATCCCAAGAGAATACATCGCCATCTTCACCGCCGATAAGAACATCATCACCTTGACCGCCTTTAATATGATCAGCTCCAGCGCCGCCTTCAATGATATCGTCGCCATCGCCGCCTTCTAAAACGTCGTCGCCGTCGCCACCAAGAATATCGTCATCACCATCGCCACCCATAATTGAGTCTTCGCCAGTTCCACCGATAAGAATATCATGCCCTTCTTCGCCTTGAAGCATATCATCGCCATCAAGCCCCATAAGAATAAGTGAAGAATTGCTACCATCACCTGTAAGATAATCATTAGCATGTGAGATATCATCTTCTAAATCGTCTGCATAATCTTCTAAAGCATCAAGACCATTTGGAGTTGTATTACCATCAAAATCAACATTCGCAACAACTAAAGCTTCTGCGCCATCAGCAGTTTCGCTTGTTGTGCCAATTTCTGCTTCAGTATTAACAGGATCTTTCACCCAAACTTCTGTTTCGCCATTTGAATAGATTGAACCGCCATTAGCTGTGCCTGTAATTGTCCAACCTTCGCCAAATTCAACATTTTGACCATCTTGAGTAATGCCAAGATCTTCTAACATACTTTCTTGGCTTGCACCGTTTAAGTTACCACCTGTAATAAGCATTTCAACGTTTGTTAGACTATCATTTGCAAGTAAATCTTCCATTGCGGCATCAGTAGAATAAACAATGTCAAAACCTTCACCAGTATTGATTTGTGCTGAAGCAGTTGTGCTTGACACTTTAATCATGTCATTACCACTGCCAGTTGAGAGATTTTCAAAATTAGTGATAGTTGCGTTTTCAGAGCCTTTTACAACAACGCTTCCTGCTTGTGAGAAATCAATAGTTGCACCATTTTCATTATCATACACAAAAGTATCATTACCTGCGCCACCATCAATTTTAATTGCAGCATTGCCCACAAATTCTTTTACTGAAACAGTGTCATTACCACCAGCTTTTATACCATCAATACTATCTGCATAAATAGTTCCGCCAGACATTGTGTCAACATTGATAGTATCGTCACCACCTTCTGTTACACCAGCATAATCTTTATAGCTATCACCATAAATAATACCGCCAGACATATTTGTAATGTTGTAAGTATCATCACCAGCAACTGATGTTCCGTATGCGTGTGAACCATCACCTGTAATACTGCCAGAAACCATGTTTTCAACATTTATAGTATCATTACCTGCAACGCCAGATAGGCTATATGCATCGCCGTAAACGCTTTGGCCATTCATAGTGTCGATATTAATTGTATCATCGCCACCTTGTGTGCCTTCTCCCATAATATAGGCATCGCCTGCAACATAACTACTACCAAAGCCTTTTCCTGAATAATCGCCAACGTTGATAGTATCATCGCCACCTTGTGCACTGCCTGTCATAGAGTAGCCATCACCAATAACTTTTCCAAGCCCAAGCTCACCAACTTCTATAGTATCATCGCCACCTTTACCAGAAAGGCTATAGGCATCGCCCATAACTTCACCTTTGATGATGTTATCAACACTGATAGTATCATCACCACCTTCTGCACCAGCGGAAACAGCCCAACCATCACCAATGACTTTACTTGCAGTGTTACTATGAGCACTATGAAAATCTGTTGCAGTCATTGTGCCAACAGTAATAGTGTCATCACCGCCTTCAAGACCCGAACTTACGTTACCATCACCACGAATATGCCCACCAGCAGATAACTCGCCAACAGTAATATCATCATGGCCACCGTCGTTTTCTAAATATAGTTCATCGCCATAAATATGGTGCGCTTTGCCTTCACCATAACCAACTTTACCTGTAACTTCAATTGTATCATTATTTTCACCTAAGAAGAAACCTGAAAGAGATTGCTCAGTACCGACTCCAGAAGATTCAGTATAATCAGCGGTTGAATAATCATAAGTTGTGTTATCGTTACTATCACGGTTAGTTACTTCAACTGTATTTCCAGTAAAGTCGCCATTAATAAGTAAATTATCTTGTGTTGCAGCATTATTTGCAAAGGTTACTGTTGTATCATGCTCTACGCCATTTTGATCAACAACTGTAACATCAATAATACTGTTAATGTTGTCATAAATAACATCCTCTAAAACTGTAGGACCTGTGTAAGTGAAAGTTCCATCTGCTGCAATTTCAACTGTATATGTTCCTTCTGTTACTTTTGAATAAGTAGGTTTTGACGCTACGTCTACGTCATAAGTAAGCGTGAAAGAACCGTCAGCATTTGCTTGCACATCCCAACCATCAGGTGCGTTAATGCTACTTACAGATAAACCTGATGACACTTCATCAGCTGAGAGTATACTACCCTCAACTCTTGCACCTTCGTTGATTGAAACAAAGTCATCAGCAAGTGGATCGCCTTTGAAAGTGAACTCTTTTGTTTCAGTAATTGTTACTTCATTGCCATCAGAATCAGTTGCAACAACAGTTACTGTAACTTCATGGTCAACTGATAATTCATTACCTGAAACATTTACGGAATAATTACCTTCAGCATCAAGTGAACCTTCAAAAGTTTTACCATTTACTTCAACTGTAACTTTATCGCCAGCTGTGAAATCGCCATCAACTTTACCTGTAATAGCAACATCGCCACTTGCTTCAAAAGTATTTAAGATATTATCATCAGTAACACTATCAACTGTTAAAGTTTCTACTTCATCATTTTCTACTGTAATAGTAATGTTTTCAGATTTCACTTGGTCAAGATTATCAGTCACTTCAATTTCAAAGCTAAAATCTTTTGCGCTTGAATCGCCATGCTCTACATTACTATCAAGGCTTACATCATAGCTAAGAGTATAATCGCCATTTTCATCAGGGCCATTTACTTGAATATTACTTATTGTAAGACCATCTTTTGAAATAGTTCCTTCAAAGTCTTCACTTAGAATATCTTCACCATCAATTGTGATTGATTTTACGTCACCACTAGCTTCAATTTTAACTTCTTGTGAAGTTGTGAGTGCATTTGCATCAGGGTTTGCACCTTCTGCTAAATTTGCTTCATCAAATATAATATTATCAGGTGTTTCTATTTCTGCTGATTTATTCATAACTGCGCTATCAGAACCTGTTACTTCATTTCCAGCTGCATCAGTTACGGTTGTAGTAACAGAAAGAGTTTCACCGTCTTCAGGTAATTCCATTTGGAAGAAGTGGCCACTTGAAATTAGACTGTCTGTAAGCTCGCCTTCAAAAAGAACATTACCATTTTGATCAACAATTTTAACAGTGTCGCCAGCGCTTACTTCATTTTTATCATATTTTACTGTTACATAACCTGTAGCCATTGTACCAGCTTCTGCTTCAGAAAGAATGCCATCGCCTTCAGGGCTATAGTTTCCGTCAGCATCTTTCCAGTCATTTGTAATTTTAACAGTAACAGCGCCATCAGCCATTGTATCAACATCATGAGTGCTTTCTACTTGTGCTGAACCAGTATTACCTGCACCGTCAGTGCCTTCAACTGTTGCTGTAATATTTTTATCAGCCGCTAAATCACTGCCTTCAACTTCAACAGAATATGAACCATCTTCATTCACATCAGTTTCATATTCAGTTCCATTTACAGTAATTGTTACTTTACCATTTTCAGCTAATTCACCTGTAACAGTTCCTGTTACGGTTACTTTACCTGCTGATTCATCATTGTTTATTGTATTATCAGAAGTGATAGGATCAATAGTAATTGTACCTGTTACTTCTGTATCAACAGTATAATCTTTAGTTGCAGTTATTGTATCAGTATTACCAACAGCATCTGTAGTTGTTACGCTTGCTGTAACTTCATTGCCTTTTGCTAAATCGCTTCCTTCAACTTCAACATTAAAAGAGCCATCTTCATTTACATTTTCAGCTGGCACTTCGTATGTAGTGCCATTTACATTTACTGTGATTGTGCCCTCTTTATGTTCACCACTTACTGTACCTGTAATAGTAACTTTTGAGCCTGCTTCATCTGCATTAATCACGCTATCAGTTGTGATCTCGTCTAATGTAATTGAACCTTCAACTTGTAAATCAACTTCATGGCTTGAAGATGTGGTAATATCGGCAGTGTTTCCTGCTTTATCAGTAACAGTTACATTTACATCAAATGATGGATCTGCTGCTAAGTCACTACCTGCAACGTCAACTGAGAAATTACCATCTGCATCAAGTGTGCCTGTATATGTTTCGCCATTTACTTCAAAGCTTACTTCATTACCTTCAGTAAATTCGCCAGTAACTTTACCTGTTACTGTGATAGTTGAACCTGATTCAGCCGCATTGATTACATCGTCATTAGTAATGTTATCAACTTCAACAGTTGCTTCAACTTTTAAATCAACTTCATGGCTTGAAGATGTTGTAATATCCGCAGTGTTTCCTGCTTTATCAGTAACAGTTACAGTTACATCAAAGTTTGGATCTGCTGCTAAGTCACTACCTGCAACATCAACTGAGAAATTACCATCGGCATCAAGTGTGCCTGTATAAGGAGTGCCGTTTACTTCAAAGCTTACTTCATTACCTTCAGTAAATTCGCCAGTAACTTTACCTGTTACTGTGATAGTTGAACCTGATTCAGCCGCATTGATTACATCGTCATTAGTAATGTTATCAACTTCAACAGTTGCTTCAACTTTTAAATCAACTTCATGGCTTGAAGATGTTGTAATATCCGCAGTGTTTCCTGCTTTATCAGTAACAGTTACAGTTACATCAAAGTTTGGATCTGCTGCTAAGTCACTACCTGCAACATCAACTGAGAAATTGCCATCTGCATCAAGTGTGCCTGTATATGTTTCGCCATTTACTTCAAAGCTTACTTCATTACCTTCAGTAAATTCGCCAGTAACTTTACCTGTTACTGTAATAGTTGAGCCTGATTCAGCCGCATTGATTACATCGTCATTAGTAATGTTATCAACAGTAACTGTTGCTTCAGCTTTTAAGTCAACTGTGTGATTAACTTCATGTTCAACAGTAAGTTTATTACCAGCAGCATCAGTTGCTTCAAATTTCAAATCAACTGAACTATCTGCTGCAAGGTCAGAACCTGAAACATCAACTGAATAATTGCCATCAGCATCAACTTCAGTTGTATATTCCTTGCCATTTACTGTTATTGTTACTTTATCGCCCGCTTGGAAATCACCACTTGCTTGACCAGTAAGAGTAACATCTGCGCCTGATTCAGCAGCATTAATAACATTATCAGCTGTAACATCATTCATTGTAATGTCAGCTTCAATGCTCACATCAACATTAACATCTTCATTATTTGTTACAGTTGTTGAATTGCCCGCAGCATCTTTTGAAGTTACTGAAACAGTAAAATCAGGGTCTTTTGCAAGATCAGCACCATTTACAGAAACTGAAAAATTGCCATTATTATCAACTGTGCCTTGGTATGTATTACCGTTTACAACAACAGTTACTACATCGCCAGGTTGAATTTCGCCATCAACTGTTACAGAACCTGTGATATTTACATTACCTTCTGACTCTTCAATATTAATAGTATCATCAAAAGTTACATCATTAACGGTAAGTTCAACAACAGGTGGAACAACGTCAACAAAAATTTCAGTTTTGCCAGCATCGTGTTCAACACCGTCTTCATCAGTTACTGTAACTTCAAGTTCAATAGTGCCTTCACCATCAACAGGTGGTTCAATATAAATATCAAGGCCGTTATTGATCATATCATCATCAACAACACCTTCAAAAACAGTATTGCCTTCACTATCTTTTACTTCAATGTCATCGCCTTTTTCAATGCCTTCATCTAAAGTAATTTCAACTTTAATCTGATCGCCACCATTAGGGCCAGTTGTTAAATCGTCTTTTGAAATAACATTATCATCATAACCAGGAATAACAATACTTACGCTTGGTGGAACATTTTCAGCAAAGTTTTCATTTGCATCTTCATCATTATTTCTTGAATTGGTTCTTGTATTGTTAGTTTGCTGAGTAAAATTATATTCTGAACCGCCATCAGTTCCTCCAAGTGCACTTACACCAGAAGCAACGTTTAAGTTTGCATCTAAAAGTTGACGATTTGTTTCTTGTACAACATCAGCATTACCAGCTGCTGGCATAAGATCAGGGGAAAGAGCGGCAAAGAAATCTTCGCCTGACACAGTTTCAGAATCTAACACAAATTCAGGCATGTTTTCTGAATTATAAATATTATAGAAACCTTCTAAAACAATGCTCGCACCAGCTTCATCAAAGGTAATAACAAAATCAGAACCTACACGCTCAACAACAGCAGTAGAAAGATCAAAATTTAAAGAAAATGCAGTTAAATCTTCAGTAACATTAATATTAACTTGTTCATTAGTTGCAGGAATATTTAAATTTAAAGTAGCCATTTTTTCTCCTAGAAGGATTATATTTTTTTTAGTTGGATTTTCATTATCGAAAGCTTTATAGACAAGCAAAGACATTAGTAAAAAGAAATAACTTTTTTACTTTGCCCTTTATGAATAAGTCCGCCTAAAAAAACAAGGATCAACACTTATTCAATCTTGCAAATACTCAGATCTTGCAAGTTGATGTAGAAGTTTTAGCAAAGAAGTCCAAAAAAAGCAAGCGCTTTAATTATTATTTTTAAAGTTTTTTATTTTTCTCACAAAACCCCATCTTATCAAATAGTTATAAATATCATGAAAAAGTCTAGACATATATAAACTTTTTTTATTTATTATTTACAAAACAACATTTTATTTATTATTACAAATTTGAAAACACATAATTTCAACAAGTTAGCATTTTTATAAAAAAAAATAAAATTCTAGAGTTTCCCGCACATTACTAAATGCAACTAAGTGCCGTTTTCTACTTTCTTGTAAAATTTTTTATCAGATTATCAAGAATTTTGTTTAGAAGAAATGATTTAATTTTTGCCAGACTTTAGTTAGACTCTCACTTTATAAAAAAAGGGAGAAATAATTTATTTCCCCCCTCTCTTCATTTGTATTTTTAGCTCTATATCTATGCTTTATTCATATCTTGCATTTCTTTTAGAATGTCTGCCACCTTATATATTTGTAAGCTTGGCTTATCTTGTAGATAGAGTTCTTTTTCTTCCATAATAGTATCAAAGTCTTCATCATCTTCGCCAACATTATAAAGTTCCATCATAATATCATCATTATAGTAAAGATCTAACACTGGGTAATAGCCACCTTCAATAGGTGTATCTTGGCGTAAGATTTGTAATTCATCATCACCTTGTAAAATGCCATCGTTGATATCATCTAAAATTTCATTGATAAAATCAGTGTAATCATATTGCGCTTCCATAAAAAATCTTCCTTCTGTTAAATATTAATTAAATTTATTAGCCTATTTTTTTAATCTTTCACTACTTCTTCTAAGTAAAGTGAAAGCACTTGAATTGCCCTGTCGCACAAGCTAAACACTGGAATTCCAGCATCTTTTAGCTCTTTACGTAAAGGTTCAAACAAGCTACCACCATCAACAATAGCAACAAGAGGTTTATCAATTCTTTTATTAATATCTATTAATAAATGGAGAATTGAATTTCTTGCATTAAAATTATAATTATCAATTTCACTATTGGCAAGTGTATGCGTTGCAGGAGAAAGAGGATCAAGCCCAATAACCACTGCATCAACATTCTTATCCAAGAGTGCAAATTCTGCCATTTTTGCATGCATTTCATCATCAGCAGAGGGATTTATATCAAATGGATTTGCCACATGCACAAGTTTTGACAATTTTTTTTCATCAATAATAGCCTGCATTTTTGCCTTTGTTTCTTCGCTATAATCTGCAAGGCTAATGCTATATTCGTCTGATTGAATTGAATCTGCCATGCCAACAGCCTCAAAGCCCGCACCACTAATTGCCGCAATGCGCTTGCCTGTAATTTTCTTTTTAGTAAGAGATTCAGCAAGCAAAACAAGATCTTGAAATTCAGTAAATGTACGAGCAACAATGCCGCCTGCTTGCTTTATGGCTGATTCACAAACCATATAATCGCCCGCTAATGAAGCAGTGTGGCCAGAAGTTGCGTCTTTTCCTTCAGGGGTTCTTCCTGCTTTATAGAAAATAATCTTCTTCCCTTTTTCTGTTGCACGGCGGACTGATTCAGCAAAAACTAAACCATCTAAATCTTTGAAACCTTCAGCATACACACCGATAGTATCAACCTTATCAGACATTTCAAAGTGCTGCATCATGTCGCCTAAAGTTAAATCTGTCTGATTTCCCATAGAAATAAGATAGGACGGATTTAATTCAGGCAACTGGCTAAATCTATTCAACAAAAATGCACCGCTTTGGCTCACAAGCGCAAGCGAACGTGGCTGCACATCTTTATACATTTCTAAAGCCGTAAATTTTTCTTTTGGAATAAACCAAGTGTCGTAATTGCCATGCCTTGAAATAACACCCATGCAGTTCGCACCAAGAAAAACAGGCGAATCAACGCTATTATGTGCGCGCTGAATTTCTTCAATCATCTTTTCTGCTATGGCTTTACTTTCTTCCGTTTCGCCTAAACCACCAGGAATAAGCATAACTGCTTTTCCTTTTTTATATTTTATAACGTCGTCAACTAATTGAGGAACATGCCCCGCATCAATAGCAACAACAAATAAATCTAAAGGTTCTGCAAGTTCTTTAATATGTGGCACGCATTGCACGCCTGTGCTATCTTCCCCCTCTTTTATGAGAGTAATATTTTCTTTTGGAAAACCAGCGGCAAGCACATTTTCTAAGATAACTCTGCCAAAATTTCTTCTTGTGGAAGAAGCGCCAATAATGCCCATTCTTTTTGGGTGAAGCAAAGCATCAATTTGCTCTAGTGGACGTTTTGGAATATCAACAACTTGCTGTGAAAATTTACAAAGCCCATCAAGTGGAACCATAAGAAAATCAGTGAAAGCAAATGGATTGATTTCTAATTCTTCAATAATAAAGTTTGATTCTTTGTTGAGTGGTGAAAAATAATTCCCCATCTGGATAAAAGATTCAAAACATTCAATAAGTTGATCGTCAGTAACAATACGTTTTTGCCCGCGCGTAAGCCCAGCTAATTTTTTATAAGAGATTGTTTTTTTATAGAGTTTGAAAAATTCTTTCCCTGTAATTGTTTCAGTTGGCGAAACAACAATTGCCTGCCCTTTTCTGAAACGTTCAGCATATAATTCCGTATCCGTCCCACCTAAACCAGCGGAAATAACCATGCCAAATTCGCTTGTGCGGCGCAAACCAACAATAAGCTCGTTTCCAAATGCTGAAGAATCAGGCGGCATAAACTGCACTTGTAAAATTCCGCACACATCATCACTTATTGCTTCACGCAATTTTTCATCATAAAGATTTCTATAGGCTAAAGGCGCATGATTTCTATCTTTTTCAATAATTTCAGCAAATTTTTCAGGCACTTCACTATGCATACGACGAATTGCAGAAAGCACTTTTTCAGGCGATTTTTCAACAATTCTCACGCCCCCTACTTCCGTTTTATGCACAATTGTTGGCGAAACAATTTTCAACACTGTTTTTTCGCCAGGCAATGCCATAATTTCTTCTGGAATTGGCTTCACATTTTTTGCAATAAACTTTGATTTTGGTGGTGTGTCAGAACCAGAAAGCGCAAGTAATTCATATACTTCATATTCAAACAAAGCATTTCTTTCTTCTTTTTGAGCAGTATGGAAAAGCTCTTCAATTTTTTTATAATCAACAAGTAAAGACATACTCTTTCCTTTTGGATTTTTCAAGTAATATACATTTTTTATTAACAAGAATTTTATTGTAAAATAGAGAGGAGATTTCCCCTCTCTAAATTATATATAACCAATAATATTGATAATTAGCAAGATTTAATTTCGCTAAAATTCTTATGTATTGTTAAGTGTTTTCATCAAATAAGAAACTTGAAATTAACGTGCTCTCTTCACTTTATACATTTCTTCATCAGCATGTTTTATCAATTCTTCTAAATTGTCGCCATGGTAAGGATACGTTGCACAGCCAACACTTGCACCTATTTCAAGAATATGCTTCTCAACTTTAAATGGTTGTGCTGAAAGGTTTTCAATTCTTGCTTTAATATGGGCAATATCTTTTTTTGTAAGCACTTCATTCACTACAACTAAAAACTCATCGCCCCCCATTCTAATAATAGGTGTGTCTTTCTTAAAGTGCTCTCGCAAGCGCAATACATAATTTTGAAGCAGCTTATCGCCCACTTCATGCCCGTAAGTATCATTCACAGGCTTGAATTTATTCAAATCAATATAGAACAAGCTATAGCTCTGATTGAAACGATATTCATCAAGATAAGTGCGTGAGTAAGCATCAGTAAGTT